>DASUVP010000229.1:0-6532 GCA_036378895.1 Sphingomicrobium sp. | reverse complement strand
CAGGTACAGGCGCTGGCACATCTGGCTGGCATGGATCGCCGTGCTTCCCATCCTGCTCTGGGTCGTGTCCGGCCTGGTCATGGTCGCCCGTCCGATCGAGGAAGTTCGCGGTGAGGGGTTGCTGCGCGTTCCCGCGCCGATCCGCCTCGACGGGCCTCCGGTGCCGCCGCTGGTCGCGGGCGTTCGGATGACCGCCCTGTCGCTGGAGCAGCGCGCAGCGGGGCCGCGATGGGTGATCAAGCTGCCTGACGGGAAGGCGAGGCTCGCGGACCCCGCCACGGGGCTCCTGCTCCCGCCGCTTTCAGCGAACGATGCGCGGCAGGAGGTCGAAGCGCGCTATGCGGGCGATGCGAAAGTCCAGTCGGTGGCGCGCACCAGCGCCGACAATCCGCCCATCGACCTTCGCCGCCCGATCGCCGCCTGGCAGGTGACGATGGACGACGGCGCGCATTTCTACGTGGATTCGGCTTCGGGACAGATTCTCGCGACCAGGACGCGCTGGTGGCGGTTCTACGATTTCATGTGGGGGCTCCACATCATGGACCCTCAGACTCGCGAGGATACGCACAACTTTTTCGTGATCCTGTTCGGCATTGTCGCTCTGGCGATGAGCGTGCTCGGCACCATCCTTCTTCCGAAGGCGCTCAAGAAGAAACGGAACGGCAAGAAGCCATCGCTTGACTCTTGATTGAGCGTTCAACTAAGTTCTGGGCATGGGCGGCAAGGACACGCGCTGGCGCATCGTCGAAGCGGCGATGGAGTTGTTCTGGCTGAAGGGCTTCGCTTCCACTTCGATCGCGGACATCCTCAGCCGAAGCCAGGTCAACAGCGGCAGCCTTTATTACTTCTTCCCCGGCAAGCAGGACGTCCTCTTGGCGGTCCTCGAAGCCTATCGCGATGGTATCCATCAAATGCTGCTCGAGCCGGCCTGGGCGGGCGTCGAGGATCCCGTGGAGCGAGTGTTCGCTCTGCTCGCCCAATATCGCCGGCTGATCGTCGAGACCGAATGCCAGTACGGCTGCCCTATCGGCAGCCTCGCGCTGGAGCTGCACGATGCAGACCCCATCGTCCGCCAGCGCCTTGCCGAGAACTTCACCGCCTGGGTCGACGCGGTCGAAGGCTGCTTGCGCGCCGCCGCCTACCGCTTCCGCCCGGGCACCGACTTCCGCGGCCTCGCCGAGCTTGCGCTGAACGTGATGGAGGGCGGCGTGATGCAGTCGCGCACCTATCGCGACGTCGGCCATTTCGACCGCGCGGTCGCGCAATTCAGGATCGCCGTCGACGCCATGCTGGCGCGGGAGGCCGCCGCCTAGTCAATCGCCATCAAGAGAAGGGGGAATGACATGCCGGAAGTGAATTGGATCGCGGTAGGGCTCTGTGCCGTCAGCTCGCTCGTACTTGGCGCAATCTGGTATTCGCCGGCGCTCTTCGCGCGGCAGTGGCAGACCGCGGCAGGTCTGTCGGAGGAACAGGCGAGCAGCGGAAATATGGGCGTGATCTTCGGCACGGCCTTCCTGCTCAGCCTCGTCGCCGCCGCCGTCTTCGCAATGTTCCTCGGCAAGGAGATGAGCCTTGGCGCCGCGACCGCAGCCGGCTTCGCTGCCGGGCTATGCTGGGTCGCCGCTTCCTACGGCATCAACTATCTGTTCGAGCATCGCCCGATGCGGCTGTGGCTGATCAACGGCGGTTACCACACGCTCCAGTTCACCTTGTTCGGGCTGATCCTCGGCCTGATGAACTGATCAGAACAACCACTCGCCGACTGCCGCAAGGAAGCCGACGTCGCGCCGCTCTACGCGGGCCGGCGCGACCGTCGGACATTCGAGGCAGCGGACCTGGATGCTCGGCCCGCTGAGCACGGAGCGGAGCTCGGCGACGGCCTGGGCCAGCTGAAGCTCGCCGTTGCCGAGGAAAGCAAAGCCGTCGGTCGGGGTGGCGCCCTCGTCGCGCTCCTGCTGCGAAAGCATTTGAAGCAGCTGCTCGCGGAAGCTGAGCGGGCGTTCGAGATAAGTTACGCCGCGCTCGTCGCCGAGCTTGGCCAGCTCCGCCGCCTTGGCGATCGCCTCGTCCATGCTGCCGAAACCGTCCACCAGGCCGAGCTGCCGGGCGGTACCGCCATCCCACACGCGGCCCTGCGCGACCTGGTCGATCTGCTGCGGAGTCTTCTTCCGCGACTGAGCGACGATTCCGAGGAAACGACCGTAGATGGATTCGACGCTCGTCTGCAGAAGCTGGTTCGCTTCGGGCGACGGCCCGTTCAGGATGTCCGGCTCACCCGACAGCGGCGTGGTCTTAACACCGTCTGCGCCGAGGCCCAGCTTCTGCCGGGTCCCTTCGAAGCTCGGAAGAATTCCGAACACACCGATCGAGCCGGTGATCGTCGATGGCTCGGCGAAGATGAAGTCGGCCGGGGTCGCGACCCAGTAACCGCCCGATGCCGCCACGCTGCCCATCGAGACCACGACCGGCAGGTTGCGGCGCTTGGCTTCGAGCAAGGCCTGGCGGATGCGTTCCGATGCGAGGACCGAGCCGCCGGGGCTGTCGATGCGGACCACGAGCGCTTTCAGATTGTCGCGGGCGAGGCCCTTTTCGATCACCTGGGCGATGCTGTCGCCGCCCGCAGTGCCCGCCGCCGCCTTGCCGTCGACGATCATGCCGGCAACGGTGACGACGCCAATCGGGCCGTCGTCCTGTTCCTCTAGCGTCTCCTTTACGTAAGCGGGCAGCTTGATCCGCTCATATCCGCCGATCGCGCGGTCATCTTCTCCGCCGAGCTCGGCCAGCTTCTTTTCGAACGCCTGCCGGTCGGCCAGCTTGTCGACAAGGCCCGCGTTGAGCGCGGCCTTCGCCATGTCGCCGCCTGCCGCCTGAACTGCGGCCGTCATGTTGCGCATGTACGGATCGACCTGTGCCTTCGAGCGGCCCTTGGCGACGCTTTCGCGCCAGCTTTCGAGAAGGGCATCGGCCAGAGCCTGCGCATTCTGCCTGGCCTCCGGCGACATGTCGTCGCGAGTGAAGGGCTCGACCGCGGCCTTGTAGGTGCCGACGCGGTAGACGTGCGGCGTCACGCCCATCTTCTCGAGAAGGCCGCGATAGTAGAGCCGCGAGCCGCCCGGCCCGGCCAAGCCGACGACGCCGAGTGGGTTCAGCCAGATTTCCGACGCCGCCGAGGCCAGCTGGTAGCTGTCATCCGTATAGCCCGTCGCATAAGCGAGGACCGGCTTGCCCGACGCGCGGACGTCGCGGATCGCTCCGGCGAGGTCGGAAAGAGCCGTCTGACCGCCACCGGTGAAGCCGTCGAGGTCGAGCGCGACCGCTTTCACGCGATCGTCGGTCTTGGCGTTTTCGAGCGCCGCCATCAGGTCGCGGAGGCGATATTCCTTGGCGGGGCTGCCGCCGGCGACCAGTTCGGAGACGTCGGCGCGGGATGGTTGCTCGACGACCGCGCCGTCGAGATCGAGCGCCAGAATGCCCTCGCCGATCGGAGCGGGCTTGACCGACAAAGCGGCGTAAAGCGCGCCGAAGAACAAAAGCATGAAGATCAGGACGAGCGCGTCCTTGATTCCGACCAGCAGCTTCCAGATTGCCCGGGCGAAACGCATCCCAATGAATCTCCGAATGAAAGTCCGGGTCGACAGCTAGCCGAGAACGAAGGCCATTGCGACTCCGTCTCTATTGCCTTGCGGCCGTTCGTCTGTACCGGATTCGGGCATGATCCGGCGGCTGTTGATCCTGATCGCATTGTTGCTCGCGCCGGGGGCGTTGCAGGCGCGGGGGATCGAGCCCGAGCTGGTTGGCGAAAGCTCGGCGCCTCCGGGCGGCGAGGTCGAGCTCGCGATCCACATGAAGACCCGCCCGGGCTGGCACGGCTATTGGCTCAATCCCGGCGACGCAGGCCTGCCAATGGCAGTGAAATGGGAGCTTCCGGAGGGCTATTCAGTCGGGCCGCTGCGCTACCCGGTGCCGACCCGGCTGACCGTCGCCGGGATCATGAACTATGTGTTCGAGAAAGATTATGCCGTCCTGACCCGGTTGAAGGTGCCGAAGGACGCGAAAGGCAGTGTTCCCATCCGCGCGTCGGCCACCTGGCTCGCCTGCACCGACAAGATCTGCGTTCCCGAGAAGGGAACCATGTCTCTGGACTTGCCGGTCGGCATCGTCGCTCCGGAGCGGCGGGAGCAGTTCGACGAGTGGCGGCGCGCACTTCCGCGGCCGCTCGTCACTCCGGCGAAGTTCGAGATTTCCGGCGACAAGCTGCTCGTCGCGATCTCCCTGCCGAGGGTTGTCGAGGTCGGGAAGCCGTACCTTTTCCCCGCCGCCGACGGCCCGGTCGATTATGCCGGAAAGCAGAATTTCCGCAGGAAAGGCGACCTTCTGATCGCCGAGCTCCCGCGTCGGTCGGGCGAGCCAAGCCGGTTCGACGGCGTGCTCGCCTATGGGGACGACAAGGGGCTGGAATTCCACGCTCAGCGCGGCGACGTGCCGAAGGGCGGAAGGACGATCGGCGACACGGGGGCGAAGGCCATCCTGTGGGCGGTGATCGGCGCGATCCTCGGCGGATTGCTGCTCAACCTGATGCCTTGCGTCTTCCCGATCCTGGCGCTGAAGGCTCTGCATCTCGCGAAGAGCGGCGGCGAGGAGGGCGAAGCCCGGCGCGACGCGCTCGGCTATGCGGCGGGGGCGATCATCGGGACCGCGGCGCTCGGGGTCGCGCTGCTCGCGATCCGCGCTGCGGGCACGGAGGCGGGCTGGGCGTTCCAGCTTCAGGACCCGCGCACCATCCTCGTGCTCCTTCTGCTGACGACGGCCATCACGCTGAACCTGCTGCATGTGTTCGAAGTGCCGGTGGTGACGCGGTCGGCCTTGCCCAGCGACAGCTTCGGCACCGGAGCGCTGGCCGCGTTCGTCGCGACGCCCTGCGCGGGCCCGTTCCTCGGAGCGGCGTTGGGAACGGCGCTTCTCCTGCCGCCCGCCGGGTCTGTCGCTGTTTTCGCCGCGCTGGGTCTAGGGCTCGCACTGCCCTTCGTCGTGATCGCCTTCATTCCGGCGCTGCGTCGGCGACTGCCCAAGCCCGGGCCGTGGATGGCGAGGCTCCAGCGTGTTCTCGCCATCCCGATGGCGCTGACGGCAATCGCCTGCCTGTGGCTACTTTGGCGGCTCGGGGGAGGAAAAGTCCTGCAGATCGGACTCGCCACGGCGTTCGTCTTCGGTCTGATGCTGACCTTTGCGGGACTGTTGCAGCGGAAGGGCCAACAGACCGGCTATGTCGCGACCTTGGCGGCGCTCGCCGTCGGCGGAGTCGCCGTCTGGGCGATGCCGGAGCGACCCGCCGCCGCTGCACGCGCAGTCGCCGGCGCCGAACCGTGGAGCGAGGAGCGGGTCGAGCAGGCGCTTAGCGACGGACGTCCCGTGTTCGTCTATTTCACCGCTGACTGGTGCCTGACCTGCAAGGCCAATGAGATCGCCGCGATCGACCGCGAGGAGGTGCGCGAGGCGTTCAAATCAAAGGGTGTCGTCGTTCTCGTCGGCGACTGGACCGACGGCGATCCGGCGATCACGCGCTTCCTAGAGAGCAAAGGCCGCGCGGGCGTGCCGCTTTATTTGTGGTACGCGCCGGGCCGCGAGGCCGAGGAGCTGCCGCAGGTCCTGACGCCCGCGATGCTTATCGCCCGCGCTCGCCAGCCGCGCTAGCCGAGCCGCTCCACACCTTCTTCCCCGCGACCCAGGTTTCCAGCACCTGCGTCCGCGCGAGCGCTTGCGGGTCGGCGGCGCTGACATCGCGGTCGACGAGGATGAAGTCGGCCCATTTGCCGGGCTCGAGCGCTCCGAACTTCTGCTCGGCGAAGCCCGCATAAGCTGCGTCGCGGGTGAATCCGGACAGCGCCTGCTCGAAGCTGACGCGCTGCTCCGGGAGCCATCCGCCGGGCGGCTGACCGTGCATGTCCTGCCGGCTGATCGCGGCGGCGAGGCCGGGGAAGGGGTTGGGCGATTCCACCGGGAAGTCGGATCCGAAGGCGATCCGAGCCCCCGACCTGATCACCGATTGCCAAGCATAAGCGCCTGCGAGACGATCCTGGCCCAGGCGCTTCTCCGCCATCAGACGGTCGCTCGTCTCGTGCGTCGGTTGCATCGAAGCGATGATCCCGGCGGGCGCGAGGCGGCGGATGTCCGCCGGGTCGGCAATCTGGAAATGCTCGATCCGCCATCGCCGGTTCTGGCCGTACTGGCGCGACAGATTCTCATATTCGGAGATGACCTGTGCGTTGGCGGCGTCTCCGATCGCGTGGATCGCTAGCTGATAGCCGAGAGCCGCCGCCTTCCCAGCCTGGTCGTGAAGCTCGGCATCGGTGAGGAAGCGGAGGCCGCGCGTGTCCGGCTGATCGGCATAGGGCTGCTTCAAGTAAGCACCGCGCGAGCCGAGAGCGCCGTCCGTGTACAACTTCACGCCACCCATGCGGAGCCGGTCGCCGAACAGCCAGTCGGACGGGCCGGTATGCGCCATCGTCTCGATCGGCTTCAGCCCGGATGAATA
>DASUVP010000228.1:0-4249 GCA_036378895.1 Sphingomicrobium sp. | reverse complement strand
CGAAGTCGGTCCGCGAGAAGCCTTTGAGATGCATGACCGTCATCGCGAGCGCATCGCCCAGCGCCAGCGTCATGGTGGTCGATGTGGTCGGAGCGACCGACTCCGGGCCGACTTCCTGCCATTGCGGAAGAACCAGCGCCGCTTCCGCAGCCTCGCCCAGCGTCGAACCCGCATGGCCGGTGATGGCGATGATCGGGATGGCCGTGCCGCGGAAGTGATCGATGACGGGTTCGAGCTCGGCCGTCTCGCCACTCTGCGAGATCAGAAGCGCCACGTCCCCCGCCGACGCCATGCCGAGGTCGCCGTGGATCGCTTCGGCAAGGTGCAGGAAGATCGCCGTCGTCCCCGAGGATGCGAAGGTTGCAGCGATCTTGCGGCCCACATGCCCCGACTTGCCGAGCCCACTGACGATGAGCTTGCCCTTGCACCGGACGACGAGCTCGACCGCCTGTTCGAAGCTCTCTCCAAGGCTATCGGCGAGCGCATCGAGAGCGCGCGCTTCGTCGTGCAGGACGCTGCGGCCAAATCCCAGCACTTCCGAAGCCGTATCTTCGCCCATCACGCTGCCTGCGGCGATGCTCCAGCCGCATGTTCATCCGCCGGCTCGCCCGCCGAGATGACCTGCGCCGCGACGAGATCGCCGGTGACGTTGAGAGTCGTCCTGCACATGTCGAGGAAGCGGTCGACGCCGAGCACCAGGGCGATCGCCTGAGGGTCGATCCCGACCATCGCGAGGATAAGCGCGACCACCGGAAGCGAGCCCGCCGGAACGCCCGCGGTTCCGATCCCGCCGAGGATGCAGACGAGCATGACGGTCAGCTGCTGCCACAAGGTCAGCTCGATCCCGAAGAACTGGGCGAGGAAGATGACGGTCACGCCCTCGAACATCGCCGTGCCGTTCTGGTTGGCGGTCGCACCGATGGTGAGGACGAAGCGCGATACACGCCGGGGCAGCTTCAGATTGTCCTCGGCGACGCGAAGCGCCGTGGGCAAGGTCGCGTTGGAAGACGCCGTCGAAAACGCCATCACCATGGCTTCCTGGGCCTCGCGGAAGAAGGCGATGGGGCTCTTGCCGCCCAGCAGCTTCAGCAGAAGCGGATAGACCACGAACATCTGGATGCCCAGCGCGAGCAGGACCACCCCGACATAGGCGGAAAGGCGGATCAGCAGGTCCCAGCCGAACAACGCAGCCAGATTGAACATGAAGCAGGCGACCGCGATCGGCGCGAGCTTGATGACGAGCAGTATCAACCGCATCGTCACCTCGAACAGCCCTTCGAACCCGCGTTTCAGCGCCCGCGCGTTCGGCGTGTCCGTGATCAGCAGCCCGATGCCGAAGAACAGCGCGAAGAACATCACCGAGAGGATGGCGCTGTTGCTGCCCATCACCTCGACGAGGTTGCTCGGGATGATGTTGACGAACGCGTCCACTCCGGACGGCTGCTCCGTCCCGGCCTTGACGATCTCGCCGGCGCGTCCCGAGGAGTCCTGAAGCATCTGGGCCGCCGCCGCTCGATCGACACCGGCGCCGGGCTGAAGCAGGTTCACCACGGCAAGGCTCACCGCAACGGCGATCGCGGAAACAACGACCGTGTAGCCGAGCGTGCGCAGACCCACTCGCTTCAGCGACCTGATCTCGCCCATCTCCGAAATCCCGACGATCAGTGCCGAGAACAGCAGAGGAATGACCAGCATGAACAGCAGGCGCAGAAAGACCTGGCCGATCGGTTGCGTCACATAGGTCGTGAACGTCTCGACCCACGCGGCGTCGCGCTGCGTCGAATAAGCGATGAGGCCCAGGGTCAGACCGACGACAAAGCCCAGCAGCATTTGCCATTGCAGCTCCAGGCCACGCTTCTTCGTCGACGCTTGCATCAGGCCTCCTGCACGTAATCCGGCGCGGCATCACGGCCCGCCGCCATCCTGTCAAGCAGCGCTCGCTTTAGCTGTCCATATCCAGACGGCGGCTTCGAACTCGACCGCCTCGCCGTTGAAGTGGCGTTCGATCGCGCCGCGCAAGCGCTCCTTCGCGGGCGCCACCTCACCATCCGCCATCGCTCGAATGGCCGTGGATGCCGGGCCGATGTCGAGAAGGAAGGACTGGGCCTCATCGACGGCGTCAGCGCCTTGGCCCGCGATGTAACGGAAGGTGATGGGCCGGCATTCGGCGCTCACCCAACCCGTTCCTTCCAGCAATTCGCGCACATAATCGGGATCGGCGAGCGAAAAGCCGCTCGGCTCACGTCCGGGCGGTGGGACCGGATGGCCCACGGTGGCGGAAGCAAGCTCCGAGGCCCACGGGTTTTCGCGCCAGCTGCGGAAGCAGGAAAAGACGAGCGACGCCGAATCCGTCGCGGCTTCGCGAAGGTCGCTGAACGCTCTGGGTGGATCCGAAAAGAACATCATCCCGTGGCGGGAATAGAGCAAGTCGAACGGCCCCCTCTCGCCGGCAACCGTTTGTGCATCGCCGACACAAAGGTCGACGTTGCCCAAAGCCCGAAGTCGCTCCCGCGCGACGTCGATCAAGGCCGCTGACAGGTCGCAGGCGATGATCGCAAGCTCGGGTCTCGCAAGTGCAAGCTGTTCCGTCGTCGAACCGGCTCCGCAACCGATCTCAAATGCCCTGCCAACGTCCGGGGCCACTTCGAGAATCGCCGAGTGCAACGGGGACTCCAGACCGGACAAGGCGCGGTCGGTATCGCGCCACCGTGCCGCCCACACGTCGCCGTTCCTGGCGATCCAGTCTTGAGCCGTGTTCATCGCCTGGTTGAACGCCTGCTCCTGATTAAGCGAATGGCTTGTCGATCGATGGCGGGGGCACGCTGAACCACTTCGGGCCCGCCTCCGTCATGTAGAAGCAGTCTTCGAGCCGGATCCCGAACTTGCCCGGAAGATAGATGCCGGGTTCGTTCGAGAAACACATGCCCGGCGCGAGCGGAGTCATCTCGCCGTGGACCAGGTTGATGGGCTCGTGCCCTTCCATGCCGATTCCGTGGCCCGTGCGGTGCGACGTCCCGGGGAGCTTGTAGCCCGGGCCATAACCCCAGCTTTCGTATGTGTTGCGAACCGCGTCATCGACGCTTCCTGCCGGAGCACCTACCTTGGCCGCCGCCATCGCAATGTCCTGGCCGCGACGCATCTGGGTCCAGACCTTGCGCTGCTCGGCGGTCGGCGGGGCGCCGAACACGAAGGTGCGTGAAATGTCGGACTGATAGCCATGCACCTCGCACCCGCAGTCGAGCAGGACGACCTCTCCCTTACGTACGTGCTGAGGCTTGCCCGACCCGTGAGGATAGGCACTCGCTTCGCCGAGCAGGACCAGGCCGCCCGGGTTCGCGCCACTGCGGGCAATCACTGCGGCATTGTAGAGCTCGGTGATGTCGGACGGGGTCATCCCCTCGCGAATCTTGGGGCGAATGTCGCGGAACGCTGCGATGGTGACGTCAGCCGCCGCCTGCATCAACGCCAGCTCGGCCGGCGACTTGAGCATGCGCAGCGCTCGAGCCACCGGGTTGGCGCTGACGATCTTCACGCCTGGCATCTGTTGCGTCAGGCGGTCGAGAATCCAGTAGCGGTTGGTCTCCTCGAACCCGACGGGTGCTCCAGCAACTCCACGTTCCCTGAGGAAATCCGCGACCAGTTTCAGCGGCTCCTCGTCCTCCTGCCATACGCGAACCTCGGCGGGGACCTTGAGGCTTTCCTCGACGGACGGTTTCTCGAAGAAGGGCGTGACGACGATCGGGTCGCCTTGGACCGGGATGACGGCCGCGGTCAGCCGCTCTGACCGCCACCACTGGACGCCTGTGAAATAGTCGAGGCTCGCGCCGGGCTCGACGATGATCGCGCCGATGCCGTTTTGCTTCATCAGCGTCCGCGCCTTGGCCAATCGCGCCAGACGCTCTTCTCGGCTGATCGGCGGAGGAAGCTTGACCGGACCCGACTGCGCGGCCGCCGCACCACCGAACGGAAGCATAGCGGCCGCCGCAGCACCCCCACCAGCCTTGAACATCCCGCGTCGGCTCAACGTCGTTTCAAGCATGTCCCGCCCCTTTTTCGCGAAGCCAACTGTTGCACGAGCGGAACCTATAGGCCAGCAGGCGCCGATGCCTTTCAGCCTGCCGCATATGCCCGGTTCCGGACCGAGGCCGGGACCGCGGGAGACGATTGCGCTGCTCGCCGGGCTGATGGCGCTCAACGCCTTTGCGATCGACGCGATGATCCCGGCGCTCCCGGCGATCGGCGACAGCCT
>DASUVP010000227.1:0-19423 GCA_036378895.1 Sphingomicrobium sp. | reverse complement strand
CGCCTCGGCTTCTTCGGCGTGCTGGACGAACGCTTCGACACGGAACTGCTCGACTCGGTCGCCGCCGCGCGGCCCGACTGGCAGTTCGTGATGATCGGCCCCGTGGTCAAGATCGACCCGGCCAGCCTGCCGCGCCGCGCGCACGTCCACTACCTCGGCGGCAAGCGTTACGAGGAGTTGCCCGCGTACCTGTCGGGGTGGGACGTGGCGCTGATGCCCTTCGCGATGAACGAGTCGACGCAGTTCATCTCGCCCACGAAGACGCCGGAATACCTCGCTGGCGGAAAGCCGGTCGTTTCGACGCCGGTGCGCGACGTAGTGCGGTCCTACGGACACCTGCAGGGCGTGCACATCGCGCATGATGCCGACGGATTCGTCCGCTGCTGCGAGAAGGCTCTCGAGCAGTCCCGCGAGGGCGGCGACTGGCTGGCCGAGGCGGACCTGATCCTCTCCGCGACGAGCTGGCAGACGACTCAGGCGCGGATGGCGGGGCTGATCGCGGAAGTCCTTGGAGAGCGTGTCGAAGGCGCTGCGCCGGCTCTGCTGGTGGCTGCGGAATGAACGCCTTCTTCAGCGCCCCGAAGGGCAAGGACGATCGGTACGATTACCTGATCGTCGGCGCCGGGTTCGCCGGCTCGGTGCTCGCCGAGCGGCTCGCCAGCCAGCATGGCGCGCGCGTCCTACTCATCGACCGGCGGCCTCACGTCGGCGGCAACGCATATGACGAGCCGAACGAGGCCGGGATCCTTTACCACAAATACGGGCCGCACATTTTCCACACGAACAGCGACCAGGTCGTCGATTACCTGTCGCAGTTCACTGAGTGGCGTCCGTACGAGCACCGTGTTCTCGCGAGCGTGCGCGGGCAGCAGGTGCCGATCCCGATCAACCGCACGACCTTGAACATGCTGTTCGACGCGGACCTGAAGACCGACGAGGATGCGGCCGAATATCTCGCGAGCCGCGCCGAGCCGGTTGACGAGATCCGCACTTCGGAGGACGTTGTGATCAATGCCGTCGGCGAGGAGCTCTACCGGCTCTTCTTCCGCGGCTACACGCGCAAGCAGTGGGGCCTCGATCCGTCGGAACTCGACAAGCAGGTCACGTCGCGCATCCCGACGCGGACCAACACGGACGACCGCTACTTCAGCGACACGTTCCAGGCGATGCCGCTCGACGGGTACACCAAGATGTTCGAACGAATGCTCGACCATCCGCTGATCGAGAAACGTCTCGGGGTCGATTTCGCCGAGTTCAAGGACCGCGCCCAGGAAATCGCGAAGCACATCATCTACACCGGGCCGATCGACGAATATTTCGACTTCCGCTTCGGCAAGCTGCCGTACCGCAGCCTGAAGTTCGATCACCAGACGTTGGACCAGGAATGGTTCCAGCCGGTCGCGGTGGTGAACTATCCGTCGGAGGACGTGCCCTTCACCCGAATCAGCGAGTACAAGCACCTGACCGGCCAGGAAGCGTCGAATACGACGATCACCTATGAATATCCGTCGGCGGAGGGCGATCCCTATTATCCGATCCCGCGGCCGGAGAATCAGGAGCTGTTCAAGAAGTACGAGGCACTCGCCGACGAGACGGACAATGTGACGTTCGTGGGCCGGCTCGCGACCTACCGCTACTACAACATGGACCAGATCGTCGGGCAGGCGCTCGCCACGTTCCGCCGGATGGACGAGAAGCGGTCGAAGGAGGAGGCCGAGCCCACGGCCGTGGCAGCGGAGTAGGAGCCAATCGGCGCCTTTGACATCCAGCGCCCCGGCCATATGTGCAGGGGGTGCACGAAGCGTTCGATTCTCACAGCGGTCCGGCTAACCGGGCCGAAGGCTCGGCAGCATCATCCGCCATCCCGGCAACCTTGGCGGGTAGCTACAGCAACCCCGTCCTCGACGCCGACTTCCCCGATCCGGCCGTCATCCTCGCGCCGGATGGATTCTATTATGCCTATGCGACTCAGACGCTTCGCGGCGGGGAATGGGTCAACATCCAGGTCGCGCGATCGCCCGACCTCGTTCACTGGCGGCATCTAGCCGATGCGCTTCCCGAAAAGCCATCTTGGGCGCAGACGACCCAGGACTTCTGGGCGCCCAGCGTTGTGTACGACGGCTCGACCTACCTGATGTACTATTCGGCCACGCCTGACGTCTGCGACGTCCCGGAGCGCGGCCATTGCCTTGCCATCGCGACGGCGAAGTCTCCGGAGGGGCCGTTCGTGGACATCGGCATGCCGCTGATGCTCGGAATGGGCTTCGAATATATCGATCCCATGGTCTTCGACGATCCCGCCAGCGGCAAGACCTATCTGTACTGGGGCTCGGGATTCCAGCCCATCAAGGTCCAGGAGCTCGCCGAGGACCGCATGTCCTTCGCTCCGGACAGCGAACCGGTCGACCTCGTTTGGCCCAATCCGGTGAAGGGTGCCTTCCCGCGGCTCGTCGAGGCCGCCTGGGTGATCCGCCACGACGAGCATTATTACCTGTTCTACTCGGGCGACAATTGCTGCGGGCCGGATGCCGAATATGGAGTGATGGTCGCACGTTCGAAGAGACCAACTGGACCGTTCGAAACGCTCGAGCAGGCGCGAGGCATCCCCCACAGCCTGATGCTGTTCAAAAGCGAACGCTGGCTCGCGCCGGGCCACAATTGCATCGTCACGGACAAAGCCGGCGAGACATGGATCATCTATCACGCGATCGACGTGAACCGCCCGCGCCAGCGGCAGGAGGATGAGATCAACAGCCGCCGGATCCTGCTGATGGACAAGATCGTCTGGCGCGACGGCTGGCCGTTCGTCGGAACGCCCTCCGAAGGTATTCAATCAGCTCCGGTCACCTGAGCCACCCTGAACAACAGTCGTCTCCGCGGGTTTCCACCTATGTCTGACGACTGAAAGGGCCGAGCGAATGCATGAGTCCCGCGATTCCATTTTCCCTACCTTCTTCATGGGCGGCTTCGAATGCTCGACCTTCGTGTGGAAGGATGGGGGACGGAAGGACTATGTCGAAGCGACCGGCCATGACCGGCATTTGGCCGCCGACTATGCCGCGGCCATGGATCTCGGCATTGGCGTGGTCCGCGAAGCGATCCGCTGGCCGCTCGTCGACCTGGGTGCCGGCCGCTACGATTGGTCCAGCGTCAAAGCTGCCCAGGACGCGGCAACCGAGTGCAAGATCACCCCGATCTGGGACCTTTGTCATTATGGCTTCCCTGACGGTTGTGATCCGTTCTCAGAGGACTGCCACCATCGCTTCGTCGACTATTGCCGGGCCGCCGCCGAGGTCGTGACAAGCACGGCTGAGGGGCCGTACTTCTTCACTCCGATTAACGAGATCACCTTCTTCTCGGCAGCCGCCACCGACCTCGAATGGATGTATCCCTTCGCCAAGGGACGCGAGGACGAGCTGAAGCGGACGTTGTGCCGAATGGCGATCGCAGGCGCTAAGGCGATCCGCGAGGTGGAGCCGGACGCGCGGATGGTCCACGTCGATCCGATCGTACACGCGGTCCCGCCGCCGGACCGGCCCGATCTTTTCGACGAAGCTCGCGACGAAGCCTATCGCGAGGCCTATGAGGGCTGGGACATGCTGTTCGGGCGCCTCGCGCCGGAGTTCGGCGGCTCGCCCGAAATTCTCGATATCGTTGGGGTCAACATCTACCACTACAGCCAGGTGCAGCTCGGCGCCGACAAGAAGCGCGAGATACTGGGACCGAGGGACCCGCGGCGGAAGCCGCTCAGCGAGCTGCTTGCATTCGCCTGGGAACGCTATCGCCGTCCGATCATCATCGGGGAGACCAGCGGATTCCAGGAGAACCGCGCCGACTGGCTGCGAATGACGATGGAAGAGTCGTTGAAGGCCATTAGCGCAGGCGTCGATCTGCAAGGGGTCTGCCTCTATCCATTCGTCGACCTTCCCGACTGGTGGACACAGAAATGGGCGAAGATCGGGGTCTACGACGTCTCCGATAAAGAACGGTTCGAGCGCGTCCCGTGCGACGCTTACATCGCCGAGCTTCGCCGGTGGCAGAAGCTGCTCGACCAGCCCGAGAACGTCGAGCCCGACGGCTACGGAAACCAATGGGGACGCGTGCAGCTTGCGGAGGTCCGCAAATATGCGTCGGTGTGGGAGGCGCAGGAGACGGAGTCAGCCGTCTGATCAGCGGGCCAGGCGCAGTCTCTCGATTTGCGTTTCCGGCAGGTCGTCGACGCCAAAGATTGCGCGTTGCCGCTCGAGCTCTTCCTTCAACGGCTCGTAGACGTGGCGCTTGCCGTCCGAACCGATCGGCGAGAACAGGCCGACCTCGCAATGGCGGCTATTGTCCCATCCCGGATACGCAGTGACCGGGTAGATGCAGATGCCCTGAACGTCCGCGCCCCGTGCCTGTGCCGCCCGAACCTCGTCGCACACATAGTGCAGCCAGGCAGGACGGCCTGAGCCTTCCGCCCCGGTTTCCGAGATGAAGACCGGCTTCCCGTAACGCTCCGCAACCTCGACCAGCATGTCCGCCAGCGGCCGATATTCGTGATGCCCCATCGGGATCGTGGGGCCCTGGAAGTACCATTGGTTGTGCGGGTAAAAGTTCCACCCGACGACATCGACCAGCGAGCGGTCACCGCCGAGCTCCGGCTCGGCCAGGCCCATGATCCAGTCGTAAGACTGGTACATCCCCTGGAGGTTTTGCCGGGCCGCGCGAACTGTTTGGCGGCGATGATCGTGCGGGGCGATGTGGATCAGTGGCTCGGCCCAGACGATCGTCGACGAGGGCCAGCGCTGTTTGATTGCCCGCGAAGCCATGATTGCTGTGCGGACAAGCTGCCGCTTGAACCACCCCTTCTCGTCAGGCCCGACGCGTGGGAAATATCCGTCGTCGACGGCCCAGGATAGGAAATTGATCTCGTTGAGTGGGCAGACCGTCGGCGGGCGGCCGCTCACCGTCTCGTGCAATTCAAGCGCCGCTATCGCAAAGTCCGTGAAGCGCTCGGCGAGGTCCGGCGCGGCCTGGTCGACGCAATCGGGCGAGCCGTAGTGGAACAGGTCCCAGATGATCTGCAGCCCCTGCCGCTCCGCCGCCTCGAGCGCCGGCAGCCAGCTCGACCAGTCGTAGCGGCCCGGCGACTGTTCGATCAGGTGCCAGCGCAAGCCATCGCGGAGCGTGCGCAATCCCAGCTCGGCGCACTGCCGATAGTCGGATTCGACGTGACGATCGTGCGACGTCGCCCGGATCAGGTCGAGGCGAACGCCGTCGCGCCGCCGGTGCGACGAGCATTCGAAGCCGGCCTGGAAGAAGCTGGCGAAGGTCGATTCCCTACTCATTGGGTGAACAAATGCACGAGCAGGGGATTCGAGCCCGGTTTGCCGCGGAAACGGCATGGATCGTCGGCGCTAGAGCTCGTCGTCCCACTTGTGGTGCTCGGCGCAAACTCGGCGAACGGTGCCGGAGCTTGCGCGCATCACGATGCTTTCCGTCGTGATGCAATTCTTGCGGCGATGGACGCCCTGCAGAAGCGACCCGTCGGTCACTCCGGTCGCGGCGAAGATGCAGTCGCTCTTCGCCATTTCCTCCAGGTTGTAAATGCGGTCGAGGTCCTCGATGCCCCAGCGCCGCGCGCGGGCGATCTCGTCGTCGTTGCGGAAGATCAAGCGGCCCTGCATCTGGCCGCCGACGCAGCGCAACGCGGACGCGGCGAGCACGCCCTCAGGCGCTCCGCCGGAGCCAAGGTAGACGTCCACTCCCGTGTCCGGGTCGGTCACCGCGATCACGCCTGCGACGTCGCCGTCGGAGATCAGCTTCACTCCGCAACCCAGCGAGCGAAGCTCGTCGATGATCTGCTCGTGGCGTGGGCGGTCGAGCACGCAGGCAATGATCTCGTTCGCGTCCACTCCTTTCGCATCCGCGATTGCGCGAATGTTTTCCGTGACGCTGCGCGACAAATCAATCGTTCCGTCGGGATAGCCGGGGCCGATCGCCAGCTTGTCCATGTAGGTGTCGGGCGCGTTGAGGAGCCCGCCCTCCTCGGAGATGGTCAGGACGCAAAGCGCGTTGGGACCAGCCTTGGCAGTCAGGGTCGTGCCTTCCAGCGGGTCGAGAGCGATGTTGATCTTTGGACCAGTGCCCTGCGCCGAACCGACCTTTTCGCCGATGTAGAGCATCGGCGCCTCGTCGCGCTCGCCTTCGCCGATGACGACGGTTCCGTCGAACGGAAGCTCGTTCAGCGCCTCGCGCATCGCTTCGACCGCGGCGGCGTCGGCCGCGTCATTGTCGCCCCGGCCGATCCACTTCGAAGCCGCCACCGCGGCCGCCTCCGTGACTCGCACCATTTCCAGAACGAGGACGCGGTCGAGAACGTGCGATGCGGGTACGCGGGGGCTTCGAAGCATGGGTAATCGGTCTCCTTTGGAAAAAGCGCGCGATAGGAGGGGGGCGGGACCTTGTCGAGGCGGCTAGTCAGGCCTCGTCGTCCTGATCCTCGTCCTCTTCGTCATCCTTGTCGGCGGGCTTCGGCGGCTCCGGCAGGTGAGCGGTCGCCTTCTTCACCTTCTCCATGATCGCCGGCATCGATTTCATCAGCTCCGGCATCGCGCCCATCATCGCCTTCATCATCTCCGGATCGACGAAGAGCATGATGGATTCGGAAGCGTAGACCTTGCCGGTCGGCGTCTGGAAAAAGGCGTTGAGGTCGGTGAGCTGCCTGGCGTCGAACTTCTTCGCATAGGCATTGGCGAGCCCGTCGCGAATGGCCGGTTCGACCTTGTCGAAGAAGGTGCCCATCTCTCCCATCATGACCTTGTTGGTGATCCGCATCCGCTCCTCGAAATGCGGGTCCTTCTTGAGGATCGCCTCGCGCATCGTGGTCTGGGCGATCTTCTTTTCCTCTTCGGTCATCGCCTTGTCCGAAGACGGGACCATGTCGCCGACCTTCATGTCGAACATGCTGGCCATCATGGAGTCCATCATCTGGTCCATCGAGCCGCTCATCATCCGCTGATAGGTGCCGAGCGGCCAGACGTAGTTGACAGCGGTCCGGGCGAGCTTGAGGCGTTCGGAGTCGACTTGCGCCGGAGCCGCCGACTTCGCTGCCGGAATTGCCTGAGCAAATGCGGGCGTCGCCGCAAACAGTAGTGCCGCAAATGCGATTGTTCTCATGATCTTGCCCCCTTCTTGAGGACCATAGCCGAGCGCGACCCTCTGTCTACTCGTCCTCGGCCGCTTCATGGCCAAGCAGTTCGGACCGGATCCGGACTGCTCGCGAGCCGACGCGGGTTTCGACGAGGAAGACCGCGAAGCCGATGCCGATGGCGACCATCGAGGCGATGAACAGCATGGCGATCGCGGTGCCGAAATGGGCTTCGGTCAGGCCGGCCGCGAAGAGGAGCACGACGACCGCGCAGATGAGTACCGCTGCGAGTACGGACAGGAAGATCGCGTGGCTGACCAAAGCCATTCGACGGTCGAGGACCCGGATCTCACGAAGCCAGCGGTCATGCTCGCCGCCGCGGCTTTCGAGCAGCAACGGCTCGATCTGGCGCGCACGATCGACGATGCGCGACAGCCGGCCAGTGCAAACGTTGAGGAAGGCGCCAATGCCGGCGAGCAGGAAAACCGGGGCGACCGCAAGCTGGATGATCTCGGCAACGGTGGTGACGGATGTCGGTGAGCTTGGGAACATGCCGCCCGTATCGCTTGGATTGATGGCTTGCGAAAGACAGGCCTCGCTGTCCCGCGCGGAGACCGCCTAAGCTCTTGAAGTCGTTGTTGGGAGCAGCCCAACGGTGTATGCAAAGTAAACGAGCGGGGGCTTGTTTATGACTCGATTCGCGATCGGGCTTGCACTCTTGTCGAGCGCTTCAATGGCGTCGGCAGAAACGGATTTCGGCATTCGCACGGTGTCGGGCGAGCGCAGCATCGTGCGTATCGGCGAGCATCAAAAGATCGGGCAGCGTGATTCTTCGGCCGTCCAGGCGCGTGTTGCACAGGAAGCACCGGCGGGCGCTTCATGGGCCCGGCTCAAGGGCGGCTCCAGCAATCTCAGCGCCGCTGCCGGCATGGGATCCCGATGGGGCCGAGTCACCAGCACTTACAGAAGTCCGAAGCACAACCGCCGCGTCGGCGGAGTACGCAACAGCTACCATCTGAGCGGACGCGCCATCGATATCGCGCGGAGGCCCGGCGTCACCCATGCGCAGATCGCCTCCGCCTTCCGCAACGCCGGCTACCACTTGATCGAATCGCTGGACGAAGGCGATCACAGCCATTTTGCCTTTGGGTTCGGCGGCCGCGGAACGCGTGTCGCCTCGGTGCCCGACAAGCGCGAGTTGACCCGGTGGGGCGTTGTCACCGTGTCTGCGGCTCTACTGCGCTAATCTAGGCGCCCAGCATCTTCTTCACGCCGCGCGCGGCCTGCCGCAGCCTTTGCTCGTTCTCGACCAGCGCGATGCGGACATGGCCTTCACCCTCCTCGCCAAAGCCCACACCCGGCGCGACGGCCACGTGGGCCTCCGTCAGCAGCCGTTTGGAAAATTCCATCGCGCCCATGTTGTGGAAGCGCTCGGGGATCGGGACCCAGGCGAACATCGAGGCTTGCGGTACGGGAATGTCCCAGCCGGCGCGGCCGAAGCACTCGACGAGCACGTCGCGGCGCTTGCGATATAGGTTGCGGTTATATTCGACGATGTCCTGCGGCCCGTTGAGCGCAGCAACCGCGGCGGCCTGGACGGGCGTGAAAGCGCCATAGTCGAGGTAGGACTTCACCCGCGCGAGAGCGGCGATCAGGCGTGCGTTGCCGACCGCGAAGCCGATCCGCCAGCCGGCCATGCTGTAGGTCTTCGACATGGAGGTGAACTCGACCGCGACATCCTTGGCGCCCTCAAACTGGAGGATCGAGGGGGTCGGCGTGTCGCCGAAGTAGATCTCGGCATAGGCGAGGTCGGAAATGACGATCAGCTCATGCTCGCGGGCGAAGGCGACGAGGCGCTCGTAGAATGCGAGGTCGGCGACATAGGCGGTCGGGTTCGACGGATAGCCGATCACGAGCACCTTCGGCCGAGGGACCGTGTAGCGCATCGCGTTGGTCAGCCGATCGAAGAAGGCCTCCCCGGGGGCGGCCGGGATCGAACGGATCGCGGCTCCGGCGATGATGAAGCCGAAGCTGTGGATCGGGTAGGACGGATTGGGCGCGAGCACGACATCGCCCGGGGCGGTGATCGCCTGGGCGAGGTTGGCGAGTCCTTCCTTCGACCCCAAAGTGACGATCACTTCCGTGTCGGGATCGAGCGTCACTCCGAAACGACGCTCGTAATAGGCTGCCTGCGCCTTCCTCAGCCCGGGAATGCCCTTGCTGGCCGAATAGCGGTGCGCGTTGGGCTTGGCGGCGACCTCGGCAAGCTTGTCGATGACATGCTTTGGCGGGGCCCCGTCCGGGTTGCCCATGCCGAGATCGACGATGTCCTCGCCCCGCGCTCGCGCCGCGGCCTTCATCGCATTGACTTCGGCGAAGACGTAGGGCGGCAGGCGCTGGATGCGGTAGAATTCGTCGGTCACCCGACTCTCATGACGTCCATGCTGCAGTGCGGCAAGCCTAGCCGGTGTAAGCCGGCAGCGACCAGCCACGAGCGATCGCAAGCCCGCGCAGCGCGAAGCCCGCGATCGCCGCAATGCCGGCTGTCATCGGCAACGACACTCCGGCCAAGGCCAGGCCGACGAACAAGCCCGACGAGAGTGCGGCGGCAGTTACATAGAGTTCGGGGCGCATGAGGATCGAAGGCTCGCCCGCAAGCAGGTCGCGGATGATTCCGCCGGCGCAGGCGGTCAGCACACCCATTACGAACGCCGGTACCGGCGCGACTCCGTAGCTCAGTGCCTTGGCCGCGCCGTAGGTGGCATAAGCGGCGAGCCCCGCCGCATCGAACCAAAGGAGCGCGCGCTCGGCGATGAACTTCCTGCTTGCCAGCCAAACGACGAGCGCCGCGCCTATGCAGATGAGAAGCGTCGCGTTGGTGTGCACCCAGAAAACAGGTGCGCGGATGAGGAGGTCGCGCAGCGTCCCACCGCCGACCCCGGTCGCCACCGCGAAGAAGACGAACGTCACCAGCGTCTGTCGTCTCTCGGCGGCGAGCAATGCCCCCGAAACCGCGAACACGGCGATACCGAAATAGTCGAGCAGGACCAGTGCCTGCGGAATCCCGGTTGGCTCCATTCTCCGTCATTGCGAGTAGCCGAGCGACGAAGCAATCCACCAGAGCACCGGATGGCTTCGCTCCGCTCGCAATGACGAGTAAAGGGAAAGAATGGCGGACGAAAAGGACACGGCCAGCGCGATCCCGACGCTCGAGGACTGGCAGCATTGGACGTGGGTCATGGGCCGCGCCCAGCAAATGCTGATGGAAACCTGGGCCGACGGGCTCAAGCAGGGGCAGCCCTGGCCTTCCGCGCCCCCGGCATGGGGCGCTTTTCCTCCGGCGTTCGGCTGGGGAACGCCCGGACAGGCGCCGACCGCCGATCCGACCGCGATGATGACTGCGGGGGCCGAGGCTTGGGCAAAGGGCCTCGAGACCTGGGGCAAAATGATGGGTTTGGACCCCGCGGCGAAAGAGGGGGCAAAGGACCGCCGCTTCGCCGCTCCCGAGTGGCATGAGAACCCCGTCTTCGACACGATCCGCAAGACCTATCTGGCCTTGTCGGACAAGCTGCTGGGCCAGGTGCAGGAGGTTGAAGGCCTCGACAATGAATCACGTCAGCGCCTGCTGTTCGGCGTGCGGAGCTTCGTCGACGCAATGAGCCCGTCGAACTTCGCTCTGACCAATCCGCAGGTGCTCAAGCGGACGATGGAGACGCGCGGCGAGAATCTGCTCAAAGGCCTCGCCAACATGCTCAACGACATTGCGGCCGGCCAGCTAACGCAGACCAAGGCGGGGGTGTTCGAGGTCGGCAAGAACCTCGCGACGACGCCGGGCAAGGTGATCAAGGAGACACCTCTCTACCAGCTGATCCAGTACACGCCGACGACGGACGAGGTTCTCGAGACGCCGGTGGTGATCTTCCCGCCGTGGATCAACCGCTTCTACATCCTCGATCTCACGCCCGAGAAAAGCTTCGTCAAATGGTGCGTCGATCACGGCGTCACCTTGTTCATGGTCAGTTGGAAGTCCGCAGACGAGAGCATCGCCGACCTGGCGCTCGACGATTACGTCTTGAAGGGACAGATCGACGCCATTGACACGGTCCGCAACCTGCTCGACGTCGAGGGCGTGCACACCATCGGCTATTGCGTCGCGGGCACGACGCTGGCTGCGACGCTTGGCTATCTCCATGCGCGGAAGGAGGAATCGAAGGTCAAATCGGCGACCTTCCTGACGGCGCAGGTGGACTTCACACAGGCCGGCGACCTCAAGCTGTTCACCGGCGACGAGACCATGGCGCTGCTGGACGAGCTGACGCGCGAGAAGGGCTATCTCGACGGCCGCTACATGGCCGCGACGTTCAACCTGCTGCGGGGGCGAGACCTCATCTGGAACTATGTCGTCAACAATTACCTGTTGGGCGAAGAGCCGGCGCCGTTCGACCTGCTCCACTGGAATTCGGACACGACCAACCTCCCCGCGAGCTGGCACCGCGACTATCTCGAGACGCTCTACAAGGGGAACAAGCTGATCGAGAGCGGCGGGATCAGCGTCGCGAACGTGCCGATCGACATCAACAAGGTGGGAACGCCGACCTATGTCCAGGCGGGCCGCGAGGACCATATCGCACCGCCGGAAAGCGTGTGGAAGATCATGAACCACTTCACCGGGCCGAAGCGCTTCCTGCTTGCGGGCTCCGGCCATATCGCGGGCGTGGTCAATCCGCCCGCCGCGCAGAAGTATCAGTACTGGGTCAACGACCATCCGTCGAAGACGCTCGAAACGTTCATCGAGGGCGCCGAGGAGCATAAGGGAAGCTGGTGGCCCGACTGGCTCGAATGGCTGAGGCAGCAGGACCCC
This sequence comes from Sphingomicrobium sp., assembly GCA_036378895.1. Classification (GTDB taxonomy): domain Bacteria; phylum Pseudomonadota; class Alphaproteobacteria; order Sphingomonadales; family Sphingomonadaceae; genus Sphingomicrobium. Next base: position 7,433 of record DASUVP010000227.1, on the reverse strand, counting down.
AAGACCGTCGCGGCGAAGGGTGCCCGGGTTCCGGGCAAGGGCAAGCTCAAAGCCGTGGAGGATGCGCCTGGACGCTACGTCAAGGCTCGGTGACCTCCCGGTCTGGACGCGTCGGGCGAGGCCGAACGAACGTCTCGACCTGAAGGAGCTGCAGCATCGCTCTTCGCGTGCACTTCCAGAATATCGTGAGCAGCTGGATGCCAACCCGGAGGCCATCTATTTGCCGCTCGAGCAGATCGAGCGCGGTCAGGTCGTAGTGGCCGAAGGCGTGGGTGGAGTGGCCGGTTTTGCAGTGATCCTGATCGGTCAGGATTCGGCGGAGCTGGATGGGCTGTTCGTTGAGCCCAACTTCTGGCGTCGAGGCGTGGGGACCGTGCTCGTCGAGATTGCGGCGCACGAGGCGCGGCAAGCCGGATTGAGCCTCACGGTCGTCGCCGCTCCAGCCGCCCGGGGCTTTTACGAGAAGTGCGGATTTTCAGTCGAAGGCGATGCGGAAACGCGGTTCGGCCCCGCGCTCAGGATGTCGCGTTAGCAGTTTTCATATTTCCACATTCGGCGCTTGCCTTCGCTGAGCCATTCGACGGCGGTCGCGATGCGCTTGTGGCGAGTGGCGTCCTGCTTCGCTTCCGTAATCCATTCGAGATAATCGCGCTGGGCCGAGGGCGGGAAACCGTCGAGCACCTCTTTCGCTTTCGGAGCAGCGGCGAGAGCGGCTGCGAATTCCGGATGCAGCGTAGGAGCGGGCTTCGGCGCATGTTTTGGCTTGCGCGGCGCCGGGACGGATCGCGTCAGTTCGGCCGCTTGGCGGATCAAGGCATCGAGCTCATCGTTTGGCGGGAGGTCGCCGAGCGCGGTCAGCCTGCCGAACTGGCCCATAGCGTCGGCATTGGCCTCGTCGCCGCGTAGTTCCTGACCGCGCCAGAAGTTCAGCGCGGCATGCGCCTTGAACGCCGCCATCATCAGCAGGATCTTGCCGCCGAGAACGAACGAGGGCGCACCCCACTTGATAGTTTCCTCGACGTCGGGGACGACCGCGCGAACGCGCTCCCGGACGTGCTTCAGGATGGGCTGAGCGAAGGGCGCGGCCCTGGAGATGTAGGCGTCGATGCGCGGTTCGGCCTTCACAATATGCCTCCGCCGAGCATCAGCCGGAACACGCCGACGATGATCACGAAGAGGTTGAGGTTGCGGCCCGCCGTGCCTTTGCCGAGCACTCCGACCCCCGCGCCGATGATCGCGAGCGGAATGATCAGCCAGTTGAGCCAGCCGAGCAGCGGCAGGAAGGCGACGACCGCGCAAAGCAGCGCGACGAAGCCGATGATCAGCGAAACCACGTTGAACATGCTTGAGCAGCCCTCCCTGTTGGCCGGGCCGCTGTAGCAGCTTTAGAAAGCGGTTTGGATGCGCGTTATTTCGGCGAGCGTCTTGTCGCCGCAGCGAACGATGACGCTTCCGACCGGCTGGTTGAGCGGCCATTCCCAACGGACCTCGTGCGTGACCTGCGCCTGGGACGCGGGAGCATTGCCGGGGCCTGCGACCTGGAGGGTGACGAAAGCCTGCGCGGGGTAGGATTCGCGGATCTGCATTCGGGGATCGAAGGCGACCTGGTAGCCGCCGGTCGGGGCCACGACCTTGCCCGAGACGACGAGCATCGGCCGCGCGCCCGGTCCGGGCATTCTGTTCACCCAGGCTGTCCATTCGCGCGACGAGGTGATCAGGCATTCCGGCACCGCGGGCTGGTAGGGAGCCTGGCCCGGAGGGCCGCCCGGATACGGATCCTGCGGAGGATAGGGAGCGGGCTGCGGATAAGGATAGGGCTCGGGGCCGTAGGGCTCCTGCCCGTAATAAGGATCGCACCCGGCAAGGGCGATCAAGGTCGCGGCGACGGCGAGTATCCGTTTCACAAGCTCAACAATGACCAAGCCGCCGCCATGTTCCTCATTCCGGAATTGCGACGGACGCGCGGGCGTGGCGGACAATGGCGAGCACATAAAGGGCGAGCGCGGTCCAGATCGCACCGAACGCGATTGCGTGGGCGTCGGTGAAGGGCTCTCCGTAGGCCGATACCGCGAGCAGGAATTGCAGTGTGGGCGCGAGGAACTGGAGCATTCCGAGCGTCGAATAGCGCAGCCGCTTCGCCGCCGCGGTGAACAGCAGCAGCGGGGTCGCGGTGACGATTCCGGCGATGGCGATCAGGGCCACGTCCAGGCGCGATGCGCCAAAGATGGGTTCGCCCGCGACCAATCCCCACAGCAGCCAGCCGGCCGCGAACGGAAGCAGAATCGCCGTCTCGATCGCCAGCCCGGCAACGGCGTCCACGGGCGCGATCTTGCGCAGCAGCCCGTAGGTCGCGAAGCTCACGCACAAAGTAAGGCTGATCCACAACTGGCCGAGAGCTCCAATGGCGAGAGCGGAGATGCCCGCAGCGGCAATGGCCACGGCCGCCCACTGCAGCCACGAAAGGCGCTCCTTCAGCACTACTCGGCCGAGAAGCACGTTGGCCAGCGGATTGAGATAGTAGCCGAGGCTGCCGGCGAGGATGTGCCCGCTGTTCACGGCATAAACGTAAAGCAGCCAGTTCCCGCCGATGAGCAGAGCGGTGACCGTCAGCAGGATCACCGCGCGGCGGTTGCGGAGCGCTTCGCGAACTTCGCCCCACGCGCCGGAGAGCGACAGCAAAGCGGCGAGGACGGGTACCGACCAGACGATCCGGTGAGCGACGATGTCGGCCGAATCGATTGACCGCAGCGCCTTGAAATACACTGGGAGAATGCCCCAGAGGCCATAAGCCGCGACGCCCAGAGCGAACCCCTGGCGGGCCCGCTGATCGACGTGGGTTCCGGTCTCGCGATTCATCACCCGCGCGCCTACCGGCGGTGAGCGGCAAGTCAAAGCGAATGCTGAACGCCTTGTTGGTTGCAACTGGTCACCTTGAATGTCACGCTTCCGTTCGTGAGATGTCGCGAGCTCACCACACTTCTGGTGCTTGCCCTGGCCGCCTGCACGACGGCGGAGAGGCCAAACCGGCCGCGTCCTTCGGTCATCGCCGAGCCGCAGACTAGCACCGACCTTTGGAAGGGCGTTGCAACCGACGCCGACGAACAGCGCATCGCGCGACTCGGGCTGGCGTGGCAGGAGGCGTTGCAGGAAGCGCGCCGCACGTCGGGCAGGGAAATCGATGCGGAGGGCGCGCTCCTACGCCCGCGCGCCGGCCTGCCGCGACCGGCGCCGACCCCCGGCAGCTATTATTGCCGCCTGGTCAAGCTTGGCCGTGTGGGCGCGCGCGGGCCGGCGTTCGAGCGGTTCAAGCCCTTCTTCTGCTACGTGGAGGTCGAGGGCGACCTGCTCACCATCGTCAAGCAGACCGGGAGCCAGCGGCCCGCCGGGCGCCTGTGGGACGATGATCGCCCCGACCGCCTGATCTTCCTCGGCAGTCTCGCTCTTGGCGACGAGGAGCAGCCCCGCGCCTATGGCGAAGACTTTAAGCGCGACATGGCGGGGGTGCTGGAGCGAATCGCTCCGTTCAAATGGCGGCTCGTCATCCCTTGGCCGCAAAGCACGTCCAAGCTCGACGTCTTCGAACTCACTCCGGTGGCCCAGCAACCCCAATGATCGAGCGGGCCGGGCTGCTCGCGGATCCGCAGGAGGTCCGCGCGATCCTCGTCGCCAGCGCTTCGGCGGGTGAGCCGATTACCTATGCGGAAACTCTCCAGCTCCTAGGCCATCATTTCACGCGACCGAAGATGCGGGCGCTGTGCAAGGTGCTCGGGGCCGTCGATGAGGAAGCCGAGGAGCGCGGCGAGCCCGAGCTGGCAGTGCTTGTGGTCCGTCAGTCGGATGGGCTTCCGGGTCAGGGCTGGTGGGTCGAAGGGGCGAAGAAGCATGGCTACGTCGGCCTCTGGGAGGGCCCGAAGGCGCGGCGGCTGATCAGGAAATTGCAGGCCCAGGCGTTCGACTATTGGAAAAGGCGGGGCTAAGCGGCGCGGCATGGCCGAGCCGCGCACCTTCACGGTAACCGACGACGATGATGGCATCCGCCTCGACCGCTGGTTCAAGCGGCACGCGCCCGACATCAGCTTCAACATCGTCTCGCGCTGGTCGCGGACCGGTCAGCTTCGTGTGAATGGACAGCGTGCGGCTCCCGGCGACCGGGTCGAAGCGGGGCAGACCATCTTGTTTCCCTCGGCCGACGATATGCCCGCACGCACCACCCGGCCGGAGCGCAAGCGCGAGCCGCTGACCGCCGAAGAGACCGAGCTGGTCCGCGACATGGTGATTTATGAGGACCCCAGCGCCTTCGTCCTCAACAAGCCTCCGGGCCTGGCGACGCAGGGCGGGACCAAGACCCATCATCACCTCGACAAGCTGCTGGACGGCCTCGCTGACGATGCCGGCAGCCGGCCGAAGCTGGTGCACCGCCTCGACAAGGACACGTCGGGCGCTCTGCTGATCGCGAAGACGGCGCGGTCCGCGGGACATTTCGCCAAGTCCTTCTCGGGCCGGACCGCGCGCAAGGTCTATTGGGCGCTCGTCGTCGGCGTGCCGTCGCTCGAAGAGGGGCTGGTCGACGCCCCCCTCGCCAAGCAGCCCGGCACGGGCGGCGAGAAGATGCACGTCGACGAGGAGAATGGGCTTCCGGCAAGGACGCGCTGGCGAGTGATCGATCGTGCCGGCAACCGAGCCGCCTGGGTCGAGCTCCAGCCGCTGACCGGTCGGACCCACCAGCTCCGGGCGCACATGTCCGCGATCGGGCATCCCATCGTCGGCGACGCCAAGTACGGAGGTCCCGATGCCTTCCTCACCGGCGGCATCAGCCGCAAGCTGCACCTCCACGCTCGCCGGATCCGCATCGATGCTCCCGACGGCGTGATCGACGTGACGGCGGAACTGCCGCCTCACATCTCCGAAAGCCTGGCGACGCTGGGCTTCGAGCTGATGCACGGCGAGACCATGTCGCTGGATCAGCCGAAGCCGTCGCAGTCCGCCGAGGCGAAGAAGCGCAAGGTCAGCGCGGCGGCCCGGGATCGCCGCCGTAGCCGGCGCGGCGAGCGGCGCTCACGCTCCCCCTCGCAAAGGCGGCGCTGATGCATCCCAACCGCGCCTTCGCCTGGGAGGATCGCGAGGCCCTGCTTCGCTTCGTCGCGGACCATCCGTTCGCGCACATTTTCACCGGGTCCGGCGAGGGCTTGTTCGTCGTGCATGCGCCGGTTCTGGCGACGGACGACGGCAATGTGCTGTTCCATGTCGCGAAGCGGAACCGCATCGCCGCCCATCTGCCTGACCGTCAGGTGCTGATCAGCATATCGGGACGCGAAGCTTACCACAGCGCCAATTGGTACGCGTCGGAGAACCAGGTTCCCACCTGGCACTACGAGGCCGTTGAGATCGAAGGCGTGGCGCGCGCCTTGTCCGAGGAGGAACTGGTCGACCTGCTGGACAGGCTTAGCGAGCGTTTCGAGCAACTCCATCAACCCCAGCAGCCCTGGACCCGAGGCAAGATGGAACCGGGCAAGTTCGAGGCGATGACCAGGGCGATCGTCGGGTTCGAGGTCGTGCCTTCGGAATGGCGCGGCACGCGCAAGTTCAACCAGCATAAGGCCGGCGAAGACCTGGCGGCGACGATCGCGGGCCAGACGGAAGCGGGCAGGGAGGACATCGTCCAGGCCATCGGCGAAGTGTCGGCCACGAAATGAACAACCTGGCGATCTTTGATTGCGACGGCACGCTGGTCGACAGCGGCGCGAGTATCTTTTCGGCTTTGTCGGACGCGTTCGGAGAGCATGGGATCGAGGTTCCGCCACCCGAAGTCAGCCGAAGGGTCATCGGACTCAGCCTTGTCGAGGCGATCGCGACGCTGATCCCCGACGAGGAGCGGGGCAAGCACGTGGTCCTCGCCGAAAGCTACAAAAGGCATTTCCAGCGAGCCCGCGTAGAGGGCCGGATCGAGGAACCGCTCTTCCCCGGCATCGCGGAGCTTCTGGACGCGCTGGAAGCGGGTGGCTGGCTGCTGGCGGTCGCCACCGGCAAGTCGGATCGCGGTCTGGCGCTGTGCCTCGACTGCCATGGCTTTTCGAAGCGGTTCCTGTCGCTTCAGACCGCTGACCGCCATCCTTCAAAGCCGCATCCCTCGATGGTGCATCAGGCGATGGCGGACACGGGCGCGACGCCAGAAACGACGATCGTCATCGGCGACACCGCCTTCGACATGGGGATGGCGGTTGCGGCCGGAGCGACGGGCATTGGCGCCGGCTGGGGCTATCATGAGGCGCATGAAATGCTGAATGCCGGAGCCATCGCGGTCGCCGACTCCCCGCTCGATGTCCTGACCATCCTGTCGGGGCGGGAGGAGCGCCTCTATGGCTGACGAAGACCTGTGGAGACGGCGCTTCCAGACTTTCATGGCGGTTCGTGCCTTCGGCCTGGCAACCTTCCTGCTGGGGATCGCGGTGATCTACACCGACCTTCTGCGCGAGGCCGGCTGGCCGACTGTCGGCGCAATCCTGGTGATCGTCGGAACGATCGACGCGGTCTTCGCCCCCAGGCTCCTCAAGAAGCTGTGGGAGCAGCAGGACCAGGAACGGAAATGAAGCGGTTCTGGGCGGCCGCGAATGCTGTCGAGCGTGAGGAGGGCTGGGGTGTCGAGCTGGACGGCAAGCCGCTGCGCACGCCGGCGCGCGAATCTCTGAACGTCCCGACAAGGGCGCTTGCCGAAGCGATTGCCGAGGAATGGGATTCGGTAGACGGGGAGATCGACCCGCGTGCAATGCCGCTGACAGGCTTGGCCAACGCCGCGATCGATCGCGTCCACGCCGACAAGTCGGTCTTCGCCGATGGCCTCGCCCGATACGCGAAAGCGGACCTCGCCTGCTACCGTGCCGAGGGGCCGCAGGGGCTAGTCGACCGCCAGGCGCAGGAGTGGGATGCGCTTCTCGGCTGGGGCCAGCGGCGCTTCGACGTCGACTTCAACACCACGGGCGCGATCGTTCACGTTGCGCAGCCGCCGGCCACGATCGAGCGGTTGACCCATGCTCTTTCCATGCTCGATCCGTTCCGGCTGGCGGGTCTCTCGCTCCTCGTGACGATCGGCGGGTCCTTGCTTGCAGCGCTCGGCGTGCTGGAAGGCGCCTTCTCGCCCGAACAGGCGTGGGGTGCCGTCAGCCTGGATGATCGCTGGCAACTCGAACAATGGGGCTCCGACGCCGAGGCCGAAGCGGCGCTCGATGCCCGCCGACGCGACTTCCTCGCCGCGGCGCGCTTCCTAGAGCTGCTGGACGCCTAGTGAACTGGGCCGATGAGGTCCCGAACGAAGGGCACGAGCCCGATCTGCCGCTGCCGCTTCAGCCTTTCCGCGGCGACGATGGAGCGCACCTGCTCGAGGCAATTGGCCGCGTCGGTGTTGACGAGGACATATTCATACTCGGGCCAGTGGCTGA
>DASUVP010000226.1:0-15661 GCA_036378895.1 Sphingomicrobium sp. | reverse complement strand
GCTCGAGGATTACGGCCTCGGCTACGCCGCCGAGCGCCAGATTCGCCAGCTCTCGAAAGGCATGGCGCAAACCGTCCAGCTGCTCGGCACGCTGGTCCACGAGCCGCGCCTGATCGTCCTCGACGAACCCTTCTCCGGGCTAGACCCGTTCAACCAGGGCAAGCTCGAGCGCCTGATCCGCAACCGCGCCGCGGACGGGGTGACCATCATCTTCTCGACCCATGTCATCGCCCATGCCGAGCGGCTCTGCGAGAGCATCGCGATCATCGCGGCGGGCAAGGTCGCCTTCAAAGGCCGTGTCGACGAAGCCCGCGCCCGTCTCCGTCCGGTCGTACGCCTGCGCACCCGCCAAACCCATGGTCCATGGCGGTCGGCCATCCCGGAAACGGCGCGCAACGACGGCGGGGAGTGGATCTTCGAGCTTCCCGAGGGCGGTCCGGAGCCTCTGCTCAAGGCGCTTATCGACGGAGGAGCGGGCATCGAGACTCTGGCGATCGAGCGGCCGGGCCTCCACGAGGCCTTCGTCGCAATCGCCGGCGACGCGGCGGCTCAGGCGATGGAAGAGGAGCCCGGCCAGTGAGGGAGCTCATCCGCGCCGCCTTCGTCATCGCCCGCCGCGACTTCACGGCGACGGTTCTCTCGCGGACCTTCCTGCTGTTCCTGCTCGGCCCCTTCTTCCCCCTCCTCATCGTCGTGATCTTCGGAGCGGCCACGGCCCCAATGAGCGCGTCGGAGCAGCCGACGGTCGCGGTGATCTCGTCTGCGGAGGAGTTCAACCAGCTCAACCAGGCGCGGGACCGGCTTCAGGACACGTTCGGTGCGCTTGCGATCATCAACCTGCGGCATGTCACGCCCACAGGGGAACCCCAGCAGGGAGCACGCTACCTTCAGTCGGGCAAAGCCGGCGTCGTCGCCGTCCTCGAAGGCGGTCTCCGGGAGCCCCGAGTCATCGGTACCATTCGCCCGCAGAGCGGCTCCGCCAAGCAGCTCCGACTGTTCATCGCCGAGGCGCGGCGCAATTCAGGCGGCGAGGCGCGCGAAGCCGTGCACATGCCCGTGCTTCAGACGAGCACCGCGATTCCCGCGCAGAACGCCGGCGCCCGGGCGATCACCGCGCGCGCGGGACAATCCCTGCTGTTCCTCCTCACTTTGCTGCTCGCGGGCATGCTCCTGTCGCAGCTGATCGAGGAGAAATCGAACAAGGTGATCGAGGTGCTGGCCGCCGCGGTCCCGATCGACTCGATCTTCCTCGGCAAGCTCCTCGCGATGCTGGCCGCGTCGCTCGCCGGAATCGCCGTCTGGTCGTCGGTCGGAGTAGCGGCCATTGCCGCCTTCGCCCCCAACGGCCTCTCCGCGCTTCCACCCCCTGCGGTCGGCTGGCCGGTCTTCATCCTGCTCGGTGTCGTCTATTTCGCGATGAGCTATCTGCTGCTCGGCGCCATCTTCCTCGGCATCGGCGCCCATGCGTCCAGCGCCCGCGAGGTGCAGACTTTATCGATGCCGGTCACCATGGCGCAGGTCGTCATCTTCGCCGTCGCCTCGATCGCGGTCGGCGCTCCGGACAGCAAGCAGACCATCGCCGCCGCCGTCTTCCCGCTGTCGTCGCCTTACGTGCTCATCGCCCGCGCCGCCGAGCTTCCGGACTTCTGGCCGCATGCCGTAGCGGTGCTCTGGCAGCTCATGTGGGTGGCGTTGTTCCTGCGCGTCGCCTCCGGCATCTTCCGCAGGAACGTGCTCAAGTCGGGGCGAGTGAAGACGCCGCGCCGGAAACCGGCGCGCGCCTGATCAGGCGAGTTCCGCCCGCGCGGCCTCCTCAAGCCATTTCTGCATCTGCCGGAACGGTCCCGGCCCGTAGCTGATCCGCGCGATTCCCGTGCCCGCCCACTCGCGGTTCGATGGAGCGCCCGTCCAGGTCATTGCATTGACCGGAAGCGACGACGCCCCTGTGATCCGTTCGACCAGCGTGAGATCGGTCAGCCCGGGGATGAAGTATCCGCTCGCGCCCGCGTCGGCATAGGCCTTCACGCGCTCGATCGCCGCATCGGTAAGCGCGCCGTCGTGCGCGTCGGGCTTGGCCTGCAGAAAGAAATCGGTGCGCGCGTTGATGAAAAAGTCGGGGCCGACCGCCGCCCGGATGGCCGCGATCCTGCGCGACTGAAGGTCGATGTCGTGCATTCCGGCGCCGCCGACGACCTGATCCTCGAAGTTGCAGCCGATCGCGCCGGTTGCCGCCAGGCGAGCGACGTTGCGCGCCGTCTCGTCCGGATCGACCGCATAGCCGCCTTCGAAATCGATGGTGACGGGCAAATCGACGGAAGCGACGATCCGCGCCGCATTGGCGAGTGCGACCTCCATCGGCACGTCCTCGCCATCCTCCACGCCATGGGCGCCCGCGACCGATGCGCTTCCCGATGCGATCGCCTTTGCGCCGGCTCTCGCGACCGCCTGAGCGCTGCCCGCGTCCCAGACGTTGAAGAGGATGAGGGGATCGCCGGGCACATGGAGCGCGGCGAAGGCTTTGGCTTTGTCGGTCTGGCTCATGCCGCGTGACTAGCTGCCGGCGGTTACGCTCGCCTCCCGATTCTTGCGCTCAACAAATAAGCTCAGCTTATGGCTTCGCGCGCCATTTCCTCGAGCTTCGCCATCAGCGCGCGGTGCGGGAACGGCCCGTGGCTGATGCGCGCCACGCCGGCCGCCGCCCATTCCGCCTTTGGCGGAGCGCCTGGAAAAGCGATGACGTTGAGCGGCAGCGGGACCTCGCGGACCACCCGCTCGATCTGGCGGGCATCGGCCAGGCGCGGCACGAAGAAGCCGCTGGCCCCCGCATCCGCGAAGGCCTTGCCGCGCTCGATCACCTGATCGATCAGAGCGTCGTCGTAGGTCTGGGTCTTGAGGAACAAGTCGGTGCGCGCGTTGATGAAAAAGGCATCGCCCACGGCCGACCGGATCGCAGCAATGCGCTCGACCTGCAGCTTCAGCGGATGCAGCCCCTCCCCGCCGATCACCTGGTCCTCGAAGTTGCAGCCCACCGCTCCGGTCGCTGCCAGGCGGACGACGTTCGCGCCGCCTTGCGCCGGATCGTCGGAATAGGCGCCCTCGAAATCGACGGTCAGTGGAAGGTCGGTCGAGTCGACGATGCGCTTCGCGTTCGCCAGCGCGAAGTCGAACGGGACCTGCTGCCCATCGGCCCAGCCCTGCGCATCGGCGACCGGATGGCTGCCCGTCGCAAGCGCCTTCGCGCCCGCTTTTTCGACCGCCAGGGCGCTTCCGACGTCCCAGATATTGTAGAGGACGACCGGGTCGCCCGGGACGTGGAGCGCAGCGAACCGCTCGAACTTGCTCGCCATCACACTTTCTCCGGATAGGTCGGACGGATGTCGACCGGGATATGCCCCATCGAATCGATCACCTGGCTCGCTTCCGGGTCGAGAACGCCCCATTTGTCGAGGAAGGCCTTGGTCCCGGCGTAGTCGCCGTCGCCCTGCAGGCGGACGATGTCGCCGACGAGAGAGCGGATGGCTCCATCGATCTTCGCCTCGTCGATGCGGAAGCGCTTGGCCTGCGCGTCCCAGACGATCGCGCCCTTGTCGCGCAGGTAGCGGTACTGCATCGCCGCGCCCTTGCCGTGCGCTTCCCCGATGCCGAAGCGCATCGCCCGGAACAGGCCGGCGACGTAGGTTGCGCGCATCTGCGAGCGCTCGGCGCTGGGGATCACGCCTTTGTCCATCATGAAGAAGACGTTGTATGCGCCCATCACGTCGGCCTTGGCCTCCTCGAAGCCGCCCGCGATCTCCTTGAGCTCCTGGTCGACCGTCGTCTTGCGCCCGCCAACCGTGATCGATCCCGGCCCCAGGCTGTGCGACAGCTCGTGGAAGAGCGTTTCCAGGAACATGTGCTTCTGCGTCACATTGCCGGCCTGGTTTTCGACCAGCACCAGGCTCGCCATCGGCTTCAGGATCAACTCGTACTTGGCGCCCAGCACGTTGCGCAGGATCACCTTCTTGGCGCCCTTGGCCTCGCGCACGCGCTCGTCGTTGGGCAGGTTGAAGGCGACCGTCTGCACGCCCGGCACATTGTCGCCGCCGCCATGGACCTGGTCCGCGACCGCGATCGGGGATTCGAACCCGCGCTGGAAATTCTTGTAGCGCTCCTCGACTGGCAGGTTGGCTTCCATGCCGCGCAGGTGGCCCTTGTAGACGTCGAGCGCTTGGCTCCCCTTCGGGTCCTTCAATGTGACGAACGCCTCGAACGCCGTCTTCCGGCCGTAGAGCTCGTCGGTGTAGACCTCGTACGGTCCGATCGCGACCTCGATCGGCGTGTCCTTGAGGTCCATCCACGCCAGCTCGGACTCGAAATAATCGTCCGTCCGGAACGCCTTCGCCCGAAGCGACAGGAACTTCTTCAGGCTCGGGTTGGTGGTCTTCGCCGCCGCCTGCTCGAGCAGCTTTGCGGCGGGCTCGAGCCATTGCTTGTACGCCTGGCTGTACGGCACCGCGACCAGCCGGTCGCCCTGGCGCTGCACCACCGTGTAGGGGCTGGTCAGCGCCTCCTTCTGGTCAGGGTGCTCGGCGAGATATTTGTCGAACGCCTCCTTGGTCAGGTCTGCAGGATAGAAGCCCGCGCCGGCCGGCTTGGGCCGATCGCCGAAGAAGGGCTTATTCTCCTCGATCGGGTCCCAGGGCCCGAAGAAGGCATCGAATTTTTCGAGCAGCTTCGGATCGTTCTTCGCCACGACCTCTGCACGAAGCTTGTCGTAGTCTGGCGTGTTCTGCCGCTTGTAGATCTCGCTCATCAGGTTGGCCGCCTGGATGAGTAGGTTCACGACCTCGCGCTCCTCGGCGCTCAAGTAGGACGTGTCGACGTCCATGTTGATCACGCCGAGCTTGGCGAGGCCGTCCGCTTCGCCAAGGGCGACGGCGGCATTGCCGGTCTCGTTGGAGGTGGTGGCCGAGTCGCAGGCGGCGAGGCCAAGGATCAGGGCGGTCGCCGCGGCGGCGAGGATGCTGTGCTTCTTCATGGCGCGCGACCTAGCAAATGCGGCGAACGGGGGGCAAACCGGCTTCGATCAGCCGACAAACTGCGCGTCGCTTTCTCCCCTGCAAGCCGAAATATTCCGGCGCTGGAACAGAAAAGCGTCGCAAAGCGTATTGCTCAATCCGAGACCTTGGCGCTAACCCATGCGTCTCAGTCACAACAGGGAATAGGCCGATGAAGAAAATTTCGACCGCTTTCGCAGTTGCCCTTGGTGCCGCTGCCCTCGCAGCTTGCAACCAGAGCCCGCAAGAGCAGGCCGCCGACAACATCGAGGCGAATGCCGAGATCGTGTCCGACAATCTTGAGGAAGCGGCTGACAACGCCACGACCGAGAATGCCGAGGACGCTCTCGAGAACGCCGCCGACGCAGCGGAAGCCAATGGCGAAGCCGCGGCCGATGCGGTTCGCGAAGGCGCCGACGCGGACGGCAACAGCGCGAACTAAATTCGATCAAGCCGCTCGCACGCAGGCGGTTTGAAGGGGGCGCTCCTCGTGAGCGCCCCTTTTTTTGCGTTAGGATGGACTGGGGTGGGACCCGCCTCCCGGAGGTGTCGAATCAACAGGCGCGAGTCCCGAATTCGGACATAAGTCCGTAAGCGGCGCTCTACATCCTATCCTTGGTTAGGTGTCGCCGCTGATCATCGAGGACTATTCACTCAGGAAGACTCGCTGCGCCAAGCGCTCGGCAAAGCCCTTCCAGCGGTGGGTCGTTGAAGGCGGCTCGTGACGGACGGGCCGCCTTCTTCTTTGGCGGGCTGCCCCCTTACCTTGGATAAGGTCACCTATGCCCGGACCGCCGCTAGAGGGGCCGCGGATGCTCGACCCACACGTGCATTCCAGTGCAGATTGCGGCGGCTCGGGTCGGCCCCAAACGTCCCGAGCCGCTATTTTAGTGGACGAATCTCGCCACGACGTCGCGGTAGCTGCGCGACACCTTCACCTGCGCTCCGGAGTCGAGAACCAGGAAGCACTCGCCGTTGGTGTGCGGCTTTACCTGCCGCACAAGGTCGAGATTGACGATGGTGGAGCGGTGGACCCGCTGGAAACGGCGGGGATCGAGCCTCTTTTCCAGGTCCTTCATCGTCTCGCGCAGGATGAGCGTGTTGTCGCCCGTCTGGATGCACATGTAGTCACCGGCGGCGTCGATCCGCTCGATCGTGTCCACGTCGACGCGGAAGATCTGCCCCTGGTCCTTGATGTTGATCATCTTCTCGTAGCGGTCGGGGGCGTGGCCCTCGGGCGTTCCGGCCTCGGCCAGCTCCTCGGCCGCTTCAGGAGCATGCTCGGCAAGCGCCTCCTTCAGCCGTTCCGCCTCACCGGCGCTGCGCTTCTCCGAAAGGCGCTGGCGCACACGTTCGAGGGTCGCCGCCAGGCGGTCCTCCTCTACCGGCTTCATCAGATAATCCACCGCCTGCGCCTCGAACGCGCGCAGGGCATGGTCGCCATAAGCGGTGACGAAGACGAACAAAGGCGGCTCGATGTCCATCAGCCCCTGGATGACGGAGAATCCGTCGAAACCGGGCATCTGGATGTCGAGGAAGACGAGATCCGGCTTGTGGGTCTTGATCGCCCGGATCGCTTCGCGCCCGTTCGCGGCCGTGGCGATGACTTCCACGTCGTCATGGGCCTCGAGCCGCAGCTGAAGGCCCTGGGTCGCAAGCGGCTCGTCGTCGACGAGCACGGTGCGGATGGTCATGTGTCCTGGTCTCCGGTTTCGTAGGGAATTTCTAGGATAACGCTGAAGCCCCCCTTGTCGTTCTCTCGCGTCGTAAAGCCATGGGCGGGACCATAGGCCTGCGTCAAACGGTCGCGAATGTTCGCCAGTCCGACTCCGGTCGACGGGCTTGCGGCCAAATCGCCACCTTCGCCGCTGCCGTTGTCGGCCACTTCGATGCGAACCCCCTGCCCCTGGCGGTTCGCCGTGATCCAGATATCGGCCCCGTTTTCGCTCGGGGTCACCGCATATTTGATCGCATTTTCGATCAGCGGCTGGAGCAGGAGCGACGGCAATCGCGCGCCGATCGTCTCCGCGTCGATCTTGAAGTGCGGACGAAGCCGGTCCTCGAAGCGCATCTTCTCGATCTCTAGGTAGAGCTTCAGCGTCTCGACCTCCTGCGCCAGCGTCACCTTGGCGGTCGGCTCGTTGGCGAGCGTGTAGCGCAGGAACGATGACAGACGGGCGAGCATCGCATTGGCGCGCTCGGTCTGCTTCAACAGCACGAGCGTCGAGATCGAATTCAAAGTGTTGAACAGGAAGTGCGGGTTGAGCTGGTAGCGCAGCATCGCCAGCTGCGCGGTCGACGCCTGGCTCTCCAGCCGTTCGCGCTGCTTGATCTCGCCTTCGAGCAAAAGGAAGTAGTTGATCCCGTAGTAGAGCGCGGCCCAGGCGGCGAGCAGGGTGAAGTCGAGCAGGATTGCACTGAGATAGGTGCGCGGGGTTAGCTCGAGGTCGGGCTTCAGGAAGGTCGCGACGCTCCACGTCTCGATGATCGAGAAGACGATCGAAGACAGGACGACCACGGTGAGCGACAGGACCAGGGTCCAGATCGGCTTCATCGCGATCAACCGCCGGAACAGGGAGGCCATCAGCAGGGTCAGCGAATAGCCGGTCGCGGTCAGCAGAGCGGTGTGGATGATCCACATCGCACCCATGGCGTTCGAGAAGCCGTTGATCGAACGCAGGATGAAATAGCCGGCCCACCCCGCCGACTGCAGGATCCAGAAGGCGCGGTTCTTGTCCCCGAAAAACGGTTGATCGAGTCCGACACCGGCCATGATCGGCTGCGCCGGGGAGGTCGCCGCGGACAGCTCGGTCCGCGCCAAGCCCGCGTCGATCATCCCGGACTGCTGCTTCAATGCCGCGCTATCGGTTGCCATCTCCAGTTCAGATATAGAGAGGCAAATCCGCCATTGCGAGCGAGGCCGGGAAGGAGCAATCCCTTCCACCACGGGAGAGACACGGATGAACGAGCACGCACCGCGCGCGAAGTTTCGCAGCATGGACGAGGGCACGGCCGAGGACTGGGCCGTCATCGGCAGCCATTTCTTCCCTTACGCCAAGGGCCTCGCCGACCGGGTGCTTGATCATCTGAAGCTGCTCGACGGCGATTATGGCGGGTTTCCGATCGACCGCCTGCAGCACTCGCTGCAAACGGCGACTCGCGCCCATCGGGGCGGGGAAAACGAAGACTATGTCGTGATGGCCCTGCTCCACGACATCGGCGATACGCTCGGGACGCTCAACCACCCGGACATCGCCGCGGCGATCGTGAAGCCCTTCGTCGACGAGAAGCTGCACTGGATGTGCGAGCATCACGGCATCTTCCAGGGCTATTATTTCTTCCATCACCTCGGGATGGACCGGGACATGCGCGAGCAGTTCCGCGGCCATCCGCACTATGAGGACACCGCCCGCTTCTGCGAGCTTTACGACCAGACCGCGTTCGACGACTCCTACGACACCGCGCCGCTCGACTTCTTCGAGCCCATGGTCCGGCGCCTTTTCTCGGCACCGAAAAGGTCGCTCTACGTTACCAGTACCGCCGAATAAGGACCCTTCATGATGTTGTTCCGTACGGCCGTTGCCGCGGCCGCTTTGTTGCTTGCAGGCTGCCAGGCTTCCGAAACCAACAGCTCCACTAGCGCCAGCGAGGCCGGCGAGCGCGCGGAAATCGCGCCGATCCTGACGACCCCGGACGCCAAGGACGACGCCAGCTACGCCCGGCCGCTCGAAGCGCGAGTGCATCACGTCGCGCTCGACCTGACCGTCGATTTCGAGGCGAAACGCGTGGGCGGAACCGCGACTCTCGACATCGACCGCAAGGCCGATGCCAAGGAGATCGTGCTCGACGACAAGGGCCTCGAGATCGCGAGCATCACCGACGGTGCGAACGAGCCGCTCGACTATAAGGTGGGCGCCAGCGATCCGGAGCTCGGCGCTCCGCTGACCGTCGCGCTCCGGCCGGACACGAGACGCCTTGTAATCAAGTACAAGAGCGCCCCCGATGCGGGCGCGCTGCAATGGCTTACACCGGCGCAAACGGCAGGAAAAAAGAAACCCTATTTGTTCAGCCAGGGCCAGGCGATCGAGAACCGCAGCTGGATCCCGACGCAGGACTCACCGGGCATCCGCCAGACGTGGGAAGCGACGATCCGCGTCCCTGCCGGACTCACCGCCGTGATGAGCGCCCCCAAGTCCGCCGAACCGATCACCCAGGGGGGCGAAAGCGTCTTCAGCTACAAGATGGACCACAGCGTCGCGCCCTACATGATCGCGATCGCCGTGGGTGACATCGCCTTTAAGGAGCTTGGCCCGCGCACGGGGGTCTGGACCGAGCCGGTCATGTTGGACCGCGCCGCCGCGGAACTCTCCGATACGGAGAAAATGGTCGAGGCGGCGGAGAAGCTCTACGGACCCTACCGCTGGGGCCGCTACGACGTGATCGTCCTTCCGCCTGCCTTCCCGTACGGCGGCATGGAGAACCCCACCCTCACCTTCCTGACGCCGACCTTCATCGCCGGCGACAAGAGCCTGGTCGGCCTCGTCGCCCACGAGCTGGCGCACAGCTGGTCGGGCAACCTCGTCACCAACGCGACCTATGCGGACGGCTGGCTCAACGAAGGCTTCACCTCCTATTTCGAGAACCGGATCATGGAGGCGATCTACGGCCCGAAGCGCGCCCAGCAGGAAGCCGCGCTCAGCTTCGACGACATGGAGAAGGCCTTCGCCGAGGAAGGCCGCAATGCCCCGATCACCAGGCTCAGCCTCCCGAAGGAAGAAGCTGTTCCCGACGGCGGTGCGACCGGCATCATCTACGACAAGGGCGCGGTTTTCCTGCGCACCATCGAGCGCACCGTCGGCCGTGAGAAATGGGACGCCTACCTGCGGTCCTATTTCGACCGTCACGCCTTCCAGCCGATGACCTCGGCGCTCTTCCTCGCGGATCTTCGCAAGAATCTCGTGAAGGGCGACAAGGCGCTCGAGCAGAAGCTCCAGCTCGACCGCTGGGTCTACCAGCCCGGCCTTCCGTCCAACGTCGTGAGGCCCGATCCTGCCGCCTTTGCGGCCGTCGACAAGGCCGTAAGCGCGTTTTCCGCCGGAAGCGCTGCTCCGGCGGCTTTCAGCAATTGGACGACCGCCGAAAAGCTGCGTTTTCTCAACAAGTTGCCGCGGAAGCTGCCGGCGAAGCGCCTCGACGAGCTCAATCGCGCCCTCAAGCTCAACGAAGCAGGCAACAACGAAGTGCTGTTCGCCTGGCTCGATCTGGCGATCCGCAACCGCTACGACCCGGCCGTGCCCGCGCTGGAGCGTTTCCTGACCGTCCAGGGACGCCGTAAGTTCGTGAAACCATTGATAGAAACGCTCGCCGAGGACAGCCAATGGGGCCGCCCGATCGCGACCCGCGTCTACAGGCAGGCAAGGGCGTCCTATCACCCCATCACGCAGAGGGATCTGGATAAACTTAAGTTAGGCGGTTGAGCCCGGTTCTTAACTGCGTCTCAACCCTCTTCGGCTACCGCTCGCATTGACCAGATAAGCGAGCGTGGATGTACGAAGCTCCAGACCGTTTTAAGCGGATGACCGCGGCGCGCCTGCCTGACGGCGAATCGCTGGGAATCACCAGCGATCCCGTCGAAGTGGCAAGCTCGCCGCTCAAGGACGTCCAGCTCATCTCGCGCGCCCAGCTCGCGCCTTTCTTCGCGGCCGCCAACGTGGTCGCCGCTGGGATGATGATCGCCGCGATCTGGGGCGACGCGGACCCGATGTACCTCCTGCCCTGGGTCGGTGCGGTGGCGATCGCCAACCTGCTTGCGATGCAGGTCGCCCGCACACAGGCGATCACGCATGTCGGACGGTCGGGTCGGCAGGTGCCCGAATGGCTTCTGGTCGGCGAGGTCGTGGCCCGCGCTCTGATCTGGCTCTCGCTCCCGCTCTACCTCTTCCCGTCGATGTCACCCGGCGCACAGGTCATCGCGGCCTCGATCGCCGCCGGCCTCGGTTGCGCCGGCCTCGGCCTCGTTGTCGTTCCGCGAGCCGCCATCGGCTGGATGTCGGCGTTCACCGCCGGTGTGGCCGGGGCATTGTTCATCGGACGCACGTCGGTGCCGTTCCAGCACATGCTGTCGATCCTGTTCACGCTGGGCGTAGCGATCTTCGGCGTCCTCAACGTCGCCCGCTGGGCGTTCGACCAGCTCAAGACCAACGCCGACTTCAGCGCCCAGAGCGAGAGCGCCAGCCTCCTGCTCCAGGAATATGAGCAGCGCGGCGTGGGCTGGCTGTGGCAGGTCGATGCGGAGAACCGCGTCACCTACATCAGCTCGCGCATGACGGCGCTTCTGGGTCGTCCGGCCAGCCAGCTGCTCGGCCATTCCATGCCCTCGCTCCTCGGCGGCCATGCCGAGCTCGGCCGCAAACTGCTGGAAAAGCAGCCGTTCAACGCGCTGGAGATGGAGCTTCAGACGGCGCGCGGGCCGCGCTGGATCTCAATCGCCGGCGATCCGATCATCGATACCGCCGGCCGCTTCGAGGGCTTCCGCGGGGTCGGCAGCGACATCACCGAGATGCGCCAGACGCAGGAGCGGCTGACCCACCTCGCCAACATGGACGTGCTTTCGGGCCTCCCGAACCGCGGCCGGGTCCGCCAGCTTCTGGGCGACTGCCTGCGCAACGCGACCGTCTCGAACGTGCCCTGCGCGATCCTCTTCCTCGACCTCGACGGGTTCAAGCCGGTCAACGACACCTTCGGCCACCCGAAGGGCGACGCGGTGCTTCGCGCCGTCGCCAAGCGCCTCGTCGACGAGGTCGGCCAGGTCGGGCACGTCGGCCGCATGGGCGGCGACGAGTTCGCCATCGTCATCACGGACGCGCAGAGCCGCAAGATGATCGAACAGCTCGCCGATCGAATCATCCACGCGATCAAAGAACCGTACATGATCGACCAGACGGAGATCCGGATCGGCGTCTCCATCGGCTGCGCGTTCGGCCCGATCGACGGCGCCACGGTCGACGATCTGATCCTCAAGGCCGACCTTGCGCTTTACGAAGCGAAAGACGCGGGCCGCGGTGTCGCCCGCTACTTCTCGTCGGAGCTTCAGTCGGAGCAGGAGGACCGCGTCCGGCTCGAGACCGACCTGCGCCAGGCGGTCGCGGCCAAGCAGTTCCACCTGGTCTTCCAGCCGCTGGTCAGCGCGAAGACCCAGAAGCTGATCGGCTTCGAGGCGCTGATCCGCTGGAACCACCCGCAGCGCGGCTTCGTCCCGCCCAACGTCTTCATCCCCGTCGCCGAAGAGAGCGGCCTCATGCCAGCGATCGGCGAGTGGGTGATCGACGAGGCCTGCCGCGCCGTCGCGACCTGGCCGGACCCGATCACCGTCGCGCTGAACATCAGCCCGAAGCAGATCGTCATGGCGGCGCTTCCCAACATCGTCAGCGAGGCCCTGGCGCGCTGGAAGGTGCCGGGCAACCGCATCGAGCTCGAGGTCACCGAAGGCATTTTCCTGGGCGACAACGGCCCGACCCTCGACGTGATGAAGCGCCTGCGCTCGCTCGGCGTCGGCATCGCGCTCGACGACTTCGGCACCGGCTATTCGTCGATCGGGTATCTGAACAAGGCGATCTTCCACAAGTTGAAGATCGACGGCAGCTTCGTCCGCGAAGCGGGCACGCGCCCGGAGAACGTCGCGATCATCAAGTCGATCGTCCAGCTGGCCAAGAGCTTCCGCATGTCGGTCACAGCCGAGGGCGTCGAGACGGCAGAGGATTTCGAGCGCATGCGCGAGCTCGGCTGCGACACCATCCAGGGCTACCTCTTCGGTAAGCCGCTCTCCTACGAGCGCGCCAACCAGATGGTCGTCGGCCTCGGCTCCAAGCGGATCGCCGGTTAAGGAACGTCAGTAGCGCGCGATGATGAATTCGCGCGCCCGCTCATATTCGTAGGGCGTCACCCGCCCGTCGCCGTCGCCGTCCGCGATTTGCTTGAACTCCACCGCGGCGGGCTGCGCCTCGGCCACCGAGATGATTCCGTCGCCGTTCGAATCGAACAGCCGCCTGGCCCATTGGTTGAGGATCCAGTCGCGCTCGAACAGCTCGATCGCACGCGGATTGAAGGACGCGGCCGCCGCCGACGGAAGCGCTTCCTGGGCTGCTGCAAACAGGGCGAACGCAACAAGCATGCGGGCTCAAACGCGCGACTTCATCAGCCGTGCCGCGGACCCTTTCTACCAACCGCCGAATCTGTGCTGCGGTTGGTCAGACGTGTGGTTCATCTTTGCCGGCGATCGTGCGACGGAACCGGTGCCCAGTGAGCGTTTCGGCGGGATCAATGCCAACATGGGGAACGCCCTTGGAACGCCGTCGCCTTGCGTTTCGAACCCTTTCCATCCTCGCCGCCGGCGCATTCGCCGAGCCCGCCCTCGCCCAGCGCACCGGAGAGAATGCCGTCACCGCCGCCGACGACGCCTTCGGGACCAGCGTCGGCAACGAGACGATCGGCCTCTACGGCACTGACGAGGTTCGCGGCTTCAGCCCGGTGGCCGCGGGCAACATCCGCATCGACGGCCTCTACATGGGCGGAATCGTCATCGGCAATCAGCGGATCCAGTCCGGCTCCACCGTTCGCGTGGGCTTGTCGGCCCAAGGCTATGCTTTCCCCGCGCCGACCGGGATCGTCGAGCTGTCGCTCCGCCCCGTCGGGACCGAGCCGGCGCTGTCCACCGTGCTTTATGCCGGCGACAACCAGAACGGGATCGACCTCGATGCGCAGCTCCCCATCGGCAATCAATTTGGCGTAGCGGCGGGCATTTCCTTCAACCAGTACGTGGATTTCCCGGGCGGAGATCAGGCACGCTATCTCGACATCGGGATCGCGCCCGTCTGGCGCCCGCGCGAAGGCACGGAGGTTCGCGCCTATTTCGGGCTGCAGGATGCGCCGATCGACCGGAGCACGCCCTTCACTTTCGTCGACGGAACGGAGCTTCCGCCGGAGCTGCCCAACCGCATGCACGGCCAGAAATGGGCGGCGTGGAAGAACCGCTTCACCACGATGGGCGTCTTCGGCCACACCACATTTGGCCAGTGGCGGCTCGGCGGCGGCGCGTTCCGCCATGTCGTAGATAGCGAAAAGAGCTTCAACACTTTGTACGTCAACGCTCACGCCGACGGCAGTGCCCGCTACGTCGTCAACATCCATCCGCCCCGCCTTACCGAGCAGAATGCGGGCGAGATCCGCCTGTCGCGCCAGTTCGACGAAGGCCCGCGCCATCACGTCGTCCATCTGTCCGCGCGCGGCGGAACCCGGACGGGCGACTTCGGCGGAGAGGCAGTGGTAGACTTGGGCCCGGCAATCGTCGGCGAGGTCCCTCCGGAGTTTCCCGAGCCCGACGTCAACTTCGGCGAAGAGACGAGCGACAAGGCGCGGCAATATGGCAGCGGGATAGCCTATCACGGTCGCTGGCCCGACGTCGGCGAGATCAGTGTCGGCGTCCAGAAGGTCAAATACCGCAAGACCGTCTCGCCCCCCAACCAGGCCGACATCGTCACCCGCGCCGACCCCTGGCTGTGGAACGGGACTCTGGCGATCAACATCGCCAAGGGGCTCGTCGCTTATGCCGGCTACACCAAGGGCCTCGAGGACAGCGGCATCGCGCCCGAAATCGCAGCCAACCGCAGCGAGGCGCCGCCGGCGCTGCTGACGTCGCAGCGCGACATCGGGCTTCGCTACGCCTTCGGCCCGATGCGGCTCGTCGTCGGCGCCTTCGACGTCCGCAAGCCCTACTTCAACCTCGGGCCGGGCTTCATTTACGCGCAGCTCGGCACGGTCCGTCACCGCGGCTTGGAAATCTCGCTGTCGGGCGAGCCGGTGAAGGGCCTCAACCTGGTTGCCGGAGCGGTGCTGATGAAGCCGCGCGTGACCGGCGACGCGGTCGACCTCGGCCTCGTCGGCAAGATGCCGGTCGGCCAGGCCGAGCGCTCGGCCACCGCCTACGTGGACTACGTGCTCCCCTTCCTTCCCGAACTGTCGGTCAACCTGGGCGTCCAGCACCTCGGCAAGCGCGCTGGAAGCGTCGACAACCTGCTGACCGTGCCCGGCCGAACCCTGGTCAATGCCGGCGGCCGCTACCGCTTCGAGCTGATGAAAGTGCCGGCGTCGCTCCGCCTGCAGGTGAGCAACCTGTTCGACGATTATGCCTGGAACGTGACCGGCGGCGGCGGCTTCCGCCGGGTCTTCCCGCGCCGCGTCCAAGCCAGCCTGTCGGTGGACTTCTAGAAGCGCCGTCAGATGATCAGGATACCCGCCGGGTCGATCGTCGGGCTTCCGTCAACCATTTGAAGATCGGCCACGGCAAAGGCCATGCGGTCTTATGCCATGGCCGCCGCGGAGCGAGTCATGCCCTGAGCAATGCGGTCCTGACGGCCTTGGACAATGCCTCGGCGCGGAACGGCTTGGTGAGCAGCGGCGCATTGGGCGCGATTCGCCGGATGGAATCGGTCTCGCTGTACCCGGAGACGAAGAGGATCGGCTGCTCCGGATGGGTCGATAAAATGCGGCTCGCGACGTCCGCCCCGGACAGTCCGGGCATGATGAAGTCGACGACCACGAGATCGGGCTTCTCGGCGGCGAAGGCGCTC
>DASUVP010000225.1:0-5842 GCA_036378895.1 Sphingomicrobium sp. | reverse complement strand
CGACGGGCGGATCGACGTGCTCGTCAACAATGCCGGAATCTACGAAGCGGTCGCCGACAATGCCCCTGACGACGAGTGGCACGCCGCTTGGCAGCGCACCCTAACGATCAACCTGCAGGCTTCGGCGGACCTGGCGAAGCTTGCCGTCTCGCACTTCCTCGACCTCGGTGCGCCGGGGCGGATCGTCAATGTCGCGAGCCGCGCGGGATGGCGCGGGGACAGCCCGCAGCACTGGCATTATGCCGCCTCCAAGGCCGCGATCATCGGCATGACCAAGACGATCGCCCGCGCATATGCCGCCGACGGCATCCTCGCTTTCGCAGTCGCTCCTGGCTTCACCGTTTCGGAAATGACCGAGGAATATCTCGCGGGCCGCGGCGGTGCGGCGATCGTCGCCGACATCCCGCTCGGCCGGGTGGCCAGCACGACCGAGGTCGCCGAGGTCATCCGCTGGCTGGCTACGGAAGCGCCCGCTTCCTCGACCGGATCGACCATCGACGTGAACGGTGCGAGCTATGTTCGCTGAGCTCGCGCTTGCGGCGATGGCCGCGCAGTCGCCGCTCATCCACGTTCCGCTTGGTAAGCCGAAGCAGGTCGAGCAACCGAGGGCTCCAATCGAAACCGCCGGCCGCGCGTTCGACGCGGTCTGCAACGACAATGACGATTGGGACAAGCCGGCGCCGCCAGTTCGAATCCACGCCAACACCTACCTCGTCGGCACGTGCGGGATCTCTTCGATCCTGATCACCGGAAGCGATGGGCACATTCTCCTCGATTCAGGGACCGAGGCCGGCGCCGATCTGGTCATCCGCAACATCCGCGAGCTCGGATTCAATCCCACTGACGTGAAGATCCTTCTGCACAGTCACGAGCATATCGACCACGTCGGCGGCATGGGCCGGCTGCAGCAGCTGACCGGGGCGCAGCTGTTCGCCTCAGCCAACGCCGCTTCCGTGTTCAGGACGGGCACGCCGGGACCGGGCGATCCGCAGGCCGGCCTTCATCCTCCCTTTCCGACGGCCGAGGTCAGCCGGATCATCCGCAACGGGGAAGAAGTCAGGCTCGGCAACCTGAAGCTGACCGCGATCGAGACGAAGGGCCACACGCACGGCGCGATGAGTTGGCAGTGGGTAAGCTGCGACGTCTCCGCGATCTGCCGGATCATGGTCTATGCGGACAGCCTCAGCCCCGTCAGCCGAGAAGATTACAAGTTCACCGATCATCCGGGCGCGCTCAAGGCGTTTCGGTCCAGCATCAAGCGCATCGGCGCGCTCGAATGCGAAATCCTGATGACGCCCCATCCGTCGGCGAGCAAGATGCTCGACCGGATGGCCGGCCGCACTCCTATCCTCGATCCGAACGGCTGCAAGGCTTACGCGGACGTGCTCGACAAGCGGCTCGAGGACCGGGTGACCAAGGAGCAGGCGAAATAAGCTATCGCGTCACCATCCCCTGCACGCGCGCCCAAGGCGAGGCCATCGCCGGCGAGAACGAGTTGTTTCTCGACAGCGCCTCGCCGCCCGTGATCGTCGCTGATGAGCCAGATGAGTCCAAACCGGACGAGTGGCTTATCCATGCTTATTTCGACGCCGAACCAACGGACGATGAAATTGCCGATCTGAGGCGGCTCGGGACCGGCGAGCCTGAAATCGATCATCTCGAAGATTCGACCGACTGGGTGACGAAGAGCCAGCAGGGGCTGCAGCCGATCCGCGCCGGCCGCTTCTTCGTCCACACGCCGATGCACTACGCGGACCGGCCCGCCGACACGGTGAATTTCGAGATCGACGCGGGTCTCGCTTTCGGCACCGGCCAGCATGCGACGACCGCCGGCTGCCTCGAAGCGCTCGACAAGCTCGCGACTTCAGGAACGACATTCGGCAACGTCGCCGACATCGGCACTGGCACCGGGCTGCTCGCCTTCGCGGCGCTTGCGTTGTGGCCGGAAGCAAAGTGCATCGCGACCGACATCGACCCCGTCGCCGTCGACGTTTCGCGCGACAATGCCGCCATCAACGGAGTGAAGCTCGGCCACAGCAACGGCGAGCTCCTGCTGCTCGTCGCCGACGGAATGGATTCCCCGATGCTCGCTGCCCGCGCTCCGTTCGACCTGCTGATCGCCAACATCCTCGCCGGCCCGCTGGTCGAGCTCGCGCCATCCTTCGTGAAAGCACTTGCACCCGGCGGAACGATCATCCTTGCCGGACTGCTCGACACGCAAGGCGAAGCTGTCGCCGTCGCCTACGAAGCGCAAGGCCTTGAGCGGCAGAGCCGCGGCACCGGCGAATGGCCGGTGCTAGTCCTCACGTCGCGGCTGTGATCCGCCTTATCGGCCTGCCGACGGACTCGCACTCGTCGTTCCTGCGAGGACCGGCCCAGGCGCCCGCCGCCATCCGAGCTGCGCTGGCATCCGATCACGCAAACCAGGCGACGGAGCTCGGACCGGAGCTGGGCGCCGACATCGTCGTCGAAGATGTCGGCGACTTGCTCCTCGATGAAAGTCCCGATGATTTCGAGCGCATTCGTACCGCAGCGTCCGCCGCAGTGAAATCGGGCGCGATCCCGATCTCCCTCGGCGGCGATCACATGGTCACTTTTCCGATCGTCACCGGCATCACGGACGTGCGCGGTCAGGTGCACATTCTGCACTTCGACGCTCATCCGGACATCTATGACGACTTCGAGGGCGATCGATTGAGCCATGCCTCGCCCTTCGCTCGCATCATGGAGCGCGGCCTCGCGAAACGGCTCGTCCAAGTCGGCATCCGCACGCTCAACAGTCACTGCCGAGAGCAGGCCAAGCGCTTCGGCGTCGAAGTCATCGAGATGCGGAACTTCGAGGCCGCGTCGGTGCCGATCCCGGAGGCCCCGCTCTACGTCAGCATCGACATGGACGCGCTCGACCCTGCCTTCGCGCCCGGCGTGTCCCACCACGAGCCCGGCGGCCTCTCGGTCCGCGATGTCCTCACCGTCCTGCACCGCATCGAAGCGCCGATCATCGGCGCGGACGTCGTCGAATATAACCCGACCCGCGACATCAACGGCATGACCGCAGTCGTCGCCGCCAAGTTCGTGAAAGAGCTCGCCGGGCTCGCCGCTCGCTAATTCTTGATGCCCAGCTGATCGAGCATGAAGGCGTAATATTCGGCGATCGATTTGAACCGCTCGAAGCGGCCCGACTTGCCGCCGTGGCCCGCCTCCATGTTCACGCGGAAGACAAGCGGGTTGCTATCCGTCTTGTTGGCACGGAGCTTCGCGACCCACTTTGCCGGCTCGTAATATTGCACCTGGCTGTCCCACAACCCGGTGCCGACGAATAGCGCTGGATAGGCCTTCTTCGCGACATTGTCGTACGGCGAATAGGACAGGATGTAGTCGTAGAAGTCCGGCTTCTCCGGATTGCCCCACTCGTCATATTCGTTCGTAGTCAGCGGGATCGTCGGATCGAGCATGGTCGTCACCGCGTCCACGAACGGCACCTGCGCGATGACGACGCGATAATCTTCGGGCGCCATGTTCGTGATGCCGCCCATCAGCAGCCCGCCTGCGCTCCCGCCCGCCGCCGCGACCCGCCCCTTCGCCGCATAACCCTGCGACACGAGAAAGCGCGTCACGTCGATGAAGTCCGTGAAGCTGTTCATCTTGTTCTTGAGATGACCCGCGTCATACCAGGCGCGGCCCATTTCCTGCCCGCCGCGGATATGCGCGACCGCATAGACCATGCCGCGGTCGAGTAGGCTCGGCACCGTCGGCGACCATTCGGGATCTTCCGACGACCCGTAGCTGCCATAGGCATATTGCAGCATCGCCGCGCTTCCGTCGCGCTTGAACCCCTTCTTGTAGACCAGCGAGACGGGTACCTTCGTCCCGTCGCGCGCAGTCGCCCACACGCGCTCGGTCACATACTGCGAAGGATCGTAGTTCGGCGACGGCGTGCGCTTCAGCAGAGTCCGCTCACCGGTCGTCGTGTCGAGCTCGTAGGTCAGCTGCGGAGTCGTCAGCGAGTCATAGGTGTAGCGCAGCTTCGTCGTCGCGACCTCCGCATTGTCGGACAAGGTCATCGTGTAGGCGGGCTCGTCAGACTGGACGAAGCTGCTCTTCCCGTCATTGGCGAGCACCCGCAGCCTCTTGTTGCCGCCCGACCTCTCCTCGATCGCGATGAAGGCGTCGAACGGCTGGAAGCCCTCGATGAAGGCATCCGCGCTGTGCGGAACGAGGTCGCGCCAGCCGACCCGCCCCTTCGCCGCGTCGGCATCGCTGATCGTGACCAGCTTGTAGTTCGGGGCGTCGGCATTGGTGCGGACGATCCAGCGGTCGCCGACATGGTCCGCGAGATAGCGGAACTCACGCTCGCGCGGGGCGAGCACGGTCCATTCGCCCGGATTGGCTGCGCTGGTGCAGCGCTGCTCGTTGCTGACCGTGCTCTGCACGCCGATGCAGATGTACTTCTCGTCGCTGGTCCGGCCGATGCCCATGTAGAAGCTGTCGTCTTTCTCCTCATAGACGAGCTTGTCGGCCGACGCTGGCGTGCCCAGCACATGAGCTTTCACGCGCTTGCTGAGCAAGGTCACCGGGTCCTTCTCGATGTAGAAGACAGTCTTGTTGTCGTCGGCCCAGATCACGTTGGGTTCGATGTTCGGAACCTGGTCGGGAAGCATCTTTCCGGTCGCGAGGTCCTTGACCTTGAGCGTGTACTGGCGGCGTCCGACCGTGTCCTCGGCGAAGGCGATCAAGCGATTGTCCTGGCTGACGGCCCAGTCGCTGACCGCGAAGAAGCCATGTCCCTTCGCCATCTCCGGCTCGTTCAGCATCACTTGTTCGGCAGCGCTGACGGCGCCCTTCTGCCGGGCGATGACCGGATAGTCCGCGCCCACGTCGAAGCGGCGGTAATAGAAATAGCCGCGATCGCGGTACGGGACCGAGGAATCGTCCTGCTTGATGCGCCCGACGATCTCCGCATTGACCTTGTTCTGGAGCGGCCTCAGCGGCGCCATCACGCTATCCGTGTAGGTGTTCTCTGCGTTGAGATAGGCGAGCACCTCGGGGCTTTTGCGCGTGTCGTCGCGCATCCAGTAATAGGGATCCACGCGGTCCTTCGGACCCTTCACCACGTGCGGCTTCTGCGCCGCGACCGGCGGTTTCGCCGCATCCTGCGCGAGAGCGATCGTCGGCAGTGCGGCAATCGCCGCGACAAGGAACAGACGCTTCATCCCGAACTCCCCCGCCAAATATCCCAATAGCTTAGCCCGCTTCCGCCACGATGCGAGCCCAATCGGCCTCGCCGATCACCCGCACCCCGAGTTCTTCGGCCTTCTTCAGTTTTGACCCCGCGCCCGGGCCGGCGACGACCAGGTCGGTCTTCGCGCTGACCGACCCCGCCGCCCGCGCCCCAAGCCGCTCCGCCTGCGCCTTGGCTTCGTCGCGGCTCATCGTTTCCAGGCTGCCGGTGAAGACGATCGTCTTGCCGGTCCATTCGGTCTTGCGCGCGGTAGAGACGAACGCGGCGGGTCGGGCCACTGCCAGCAGGTCGGCGAGGGCCTCGCGGTTATGCGGCTCGTGGAAGAAATCGGCGAGTGCTTCGGCGACGACCGGGCCGACCCCCTCGACCGCCGACAGCTCGGCCTCGGCGCCCTCCCCCGTCGCCGCCGTCTGCAGCGCCTCAATGGTGCCGAATGCTTTCATGAGGTCGCGCGCGGTGACGCTGCCGACGTGGCGGATGCCGAGCCCGAACAGGAAACGCGCCGGGTCGAAGCCGATTCGGGCTTCGATCGCGGAAAGCAGGTTGTCGACCGATTTTTCCTTCCACCCTTCGCGGCCGATCAATTCGTCGCGGTGGTTCTTG
>DASUVP010000224.1:0-3240 GCA_036378895.1 Sphingomicrobium sp. | reverse complement strand
AGTAGTTGCCGATCGCCAGCGACGGTGGCGCATGCAGCCCAAACCACAGCCTATTCAGGCGATGGATCGTTCCGGATGTTGGGCAGTTCGCCCCCACTCGCCGGCTGGCCGGCGGTCAGAAAGAGAAGAGAATCTTCCCAGCGCAGCGCCGCGAATCGTTCCGCCGCCTGGTGACGCAAAAACCGAGTTGCTCAGGCATTCCCCGAGCTGGCGGTCCCTTTCAAGACTGGGCATCTGCGATTCAGTCCCCCTGTGTCCGCTTTCGACCCATTGCGGTCATTACCAGCTTGTGAGATCGCGGACTGCGATATGGGGGAGATGGTGCCGTTTCGCACAGCAACGGTCATGATGAACCTAGCGCTCAGCTTATGACCGAGCTGATCGCTAGCGACGTCGCCAATTCGGCAGGCTTCTAGCGGCTGACGCTGGCACTTTTCGCATCGCTGCTGGTTGGGACGCTGACAATTCATCGTCGGAGTTTGGCGTATGATGATGGTCAGGACCGAGCTGCGGCCAAGCGCGATTCACGGCATCGGCGTTTTCGTGACAGAGCACGTAAAGCCCGGGCAGCTCATCTGGCGTTTCGACAGCCGCATCGATCGCGTATTTTCGGACCATGAGCTCCGGAACCTTTCGGACATCATGCAGGAATTTGTCCGGACCTATTCGACGCTTCACGCGGGCCTTCGGCTGTGGGTTCTGTGCGGGGACAATGGCCGCCACTTCAATCATTCCGATACGCCGAACACGCGCTCGCTCGGCATCGCATTTGGCGACGACGTCGCTGCCGAGGACCTTCCGGCCGGCACGGAGCTCACCAGCGACTATCGGACCATCTGCGACGCCATGCTGCTTCAAGGGATGGATTTCATCCAGCCCCAGTCGGTCAACTGCTGAAGCTCTCCGGAGATGAGCTTATCGCCGATGTCGAGGCGGTAGCGCCGGTTCGGCGTCCGCACCCGAGCTGCGCGAGCATAAGCCGCGGCCTTGGCACTTTCGACGGTCAGGCCTGTTCCGGTGACGACCGCCGTCCAGCCGTAGAGGCCAGCAGTGACCAATTGGCCGTCGGCAAGGCCGACCTCACCCCAATGCAGGTGCTTCGCCTCGATGTCCTCACTTACGACCGGCAAACCTACGGGAGCGTCCACCTCGTAGCGCGCGAGGGGAAAGGGCGGCGTGCTCAGCACCACGCATAGTGAGAACCCGTCATGGGTGGGGAGCTTGGTGCTGCGTCTCAACATCGATGCGAACAGGTCCGCCCAACCAGTCGCCTGGAGCGGCTCGAGCACGGCGAAGCCCGGATAGCCGAAGCGGCACGTAAATTCGAGCGGCCAGATCCCGTCGTCGTTGACGATCATGTTGAGGTTTACCCAGCCGACATGGTCCGCCTCGCGAAGCCGGTCTTCCATCCGTCCGAGGGTCGCGTCGAACAAGGCTTCGGAACCGCGGAACGTTGCGACCGTGCCCATCTCACCCGTCAGCTCGCCGAGGTCGCCGGCGAAGAAGTGCTTATGCTCCCAATCAAGGCAGGCGGGGCGGAGGAAGGCCTGTCCATTGAAGTAGGCGCCGACCCCCGTTTCGACCCCCGTCAGATGATTCATCAGGACGAACCGTCCGGACGGCGGCTGCACACGGAGCAGAGCGGCGATGTCGCGTCCGTCGTCGAGCACGCCGACGACCGTGGACCCGGCGGACGCGCTCAACTTCAGCACGCAGCGTCGCGGCCGGGCGGACAGATCGGCGAGAGCATCCGCGGTGTCGGTGAACTCGATCGTAGGCGCAGTCCGCAGGCCGATCTTCGCGAGCAATCGCTGCGCGGCTGCGCGATCGTTCTCAAGCCTGTCGCCGAATGCGCTGCCGCCGATGACGTTGTAGCCTTGAGACCGAAGCTCATCCTGGAGCGCGCCGAAGCCCACAGCCTCGAAAAGGATCAGGCCGGCATCTCCAGCCTCGCGGACCCAGTCGAGCTCCGCCCGCCAATCGGCAGTGCGCGGGACCATCCCGGCCATCGTACCGGAAGCCATCGGATTGCCGACGCTCACTCGGACCTCATGGCCCTCATCGAGCAGTCGAAGGTACATGGAGCCCAGGTCGCAGGTCTCCGTAATGCCCAACACACGCATAATGGATTGATAGCGCAGGGAACTCTCTGGCGCGCAAGCCGGTTGTCCGGTCGCATGGCGACAGTATTCAAGTGGCGTTCCGAAACGGCGGACGTGCTCAATGACGAGGTGCAGCAGCGCCTCGCCCATTGGAATCATGAGCGCCTCGCGCCTCGGCTTCCGGATGAGGCGCAGGATCGTTCACATTCAAACGCGATGGTGGAGCTGGAAGGCGAGTTCGTCCAGGCATTGAGAGCGGATGCCCAGGCTGCGGCTGCGGAGGCGCCGTCGGATTCCCGCGGGTTCGTTGAGTGGTTCGAAGCGCTGAAGACCGACGGTCCAGGCCAGGGCGATCCTCTGTTTCCTTGGCTCGCCGATGCGGCGTCGCTCGATCAGATGCGCTGGTACCTTCAGCAGGAGGCTGCGGGCGAAGCCGGCTTCGACGATCTGACCGCAATGACGCAGGTGAAGCTGCCCACGCGTATCAAGCTTGAGCTGGCCCGGAATTATTGGGACGAGATGGGGCGCGGAAACGAGAAGGGCATGCACGGGCCGATGCTCGAGCGCCTGATCGGCGCACTCGAAATCCGGCCGTCTATCGATTCCACTGTATGGCAGAGCCTCGCCTTGGCCAATGCGATGACGGCCATGGCGACGCGGCGCGACTATGCCTGGCATGCGCTGGGCGCGCTCGGCGTCATCGAGTTGACCGCTCCGGACAGGTCGGCGGCCGTTGCTGCGGGACTGAAGCGACTGGGAGTGACTGCCAAGGCACGGACCTATTTCGACCTGCACGCAACCCTGGACGTGAAGCACAGCATCGCCTGGAATGCCGAGGCAATCGCTCCGGCTGTTGCCGAAGACCCACGGCGCGCCCGGGCCATCGCCGAGGGCGCCCTCATTCGGCTGACCTGCGGCGCCCGTTGTTTCGAGCGCTATCGTCAGGAGCTCTGGTGAGCGACGACGCCGCTCTCGTCGAGCTGCTCCACTTCCTTCGCTTGCAGAGTTACCGCTTCATCACCGTGACGCCGGCTACCCATGCCACGGTGCTCGCCCGTCCCGCGCCGCAACCCGCGGATCTGCGGGATATCTTCGGCTGGAGCCGCCCGTTCGAAACGCGGGATCTCGAGCCGGCGCT
>DASUVP010000223.1:0-4809 GCA_036378895.1 Sphingomicrobium sp. | reverse complement strand
ATGCCGCTTCATGTGGACGAAAATGTAGAGGTCGCCGCTGGGCGCCTTGCGGATGCCCGCCTCGCCCTCGCCGGCAACGCGGATGCGCGTGCCTTCGTCGACCCCGGCCGGAATCTTCACGGTAATCTTGCGCCGCTTGAGCGCACGGCCCTCGCCCTCGCAGGCGTGGCACGGGTCGGCGATGACTTCGCCGCTTCCACGGCAGGTCGGGCAGCCGCGCTCGACCATGAAGAAGCCCTGCTGCGCGCGGACGCGGCCGGCGCCCCCGCACATGCCGCATGTACGCGCACAATCCGCGGTGTTGCTGCAGCCGCGGCCAGCGCAGCTGTCACACTGGGCGAGCGCCTCGATGGAAATGTTCGCCTCGGTGCCCGCGAACGCGTCTTCGAGAGTTAGCTCCAGGTCGTAGCGGAGGTCCGCTCCGCGCGCCGGATTCTGGTGCGCGTTCTGCCGGTCGGCGAATTCGCCGAAGATCGACGAGAAGATGTCGGAGAAGCTTTCGAAGCCGCCCCCGCCGAACGGGTCTGGTCCGCCGCCGTTCTGGAACGCCGCCTTGCCGAACCGGTCATAGGCGGCGCGCTTCTGCGGGTCCTTCAGGCAGTCATAGGCCTCGTTGATCGCCTTGAACTGCGCCTCGCGCTCGCTGCAGCCGTTGTGGCGGTCGGGATGATGCTCCTTGGCGAGCTTGCGGTAGGCGGCCTTGATCGTCTCAGGGTCCGCCGTGCGCTGCACGCCAAGGACAGAATAATAATCCTGCTCCACCATTCACACGCCCCCGGCACACGCGACTGACGCCGGCTGATGAGATCCAGCCGGCATCCCCTCAGCCCTTGTTTTCGTCGTCGACCTCGGAGAATTCCGCATCGACGACTTCTTCGTCGGGCTGCGCCGAAGTTGCATCGGCGTCCGCGCTTGTCCCGGCGCCGGCAGTCTGCTCCTGCTGGGCCTTGTACATGGCCTCGCCGAGCTTCATCGCCGCCTGAGCTAGCGCCTGCGTCTTCTGCGTCATCTGCTCTGCGTCGTTGCTCTCGACCGCCGCCTTCGTCTCGGCGAGGGCGGTCTCGATCTCCGACTTCACCGAAGGATCGACCTTGTCGCCATGCTCCTTGAGCTGCTGCTCGGTCGTGTGGATGAGGCTCTCGGCCTGGTTCTTGGCCTCGGCAGCAGCGCGCCGCGTCTTGTCCTCTTCGGCGAACTGCTCGGCTTCCTGGACCATCTTTTCGATGTCGGAGTCCGAAAGGCCGCCGGAGGCCTGGATGCGGATCTGCTGTTCCTTGCCCGTGCCCTTGTCCTTCGCGGTGACGTGCACGATGCCGTTGGCGTCGATGTCGAACGTGACCTCGATCTGCGGCACTCCGCGCGGAGCGGGCGGGATGCCGACTAGGTCGAACTGGCCGAGCATCTTGTTGTCCGCGGCCATCTCGCGTTCGCCCTGGAAGACGCGGATCGTCACCGCGTTCTGATTGTCCTCGGCGGTCGAGAAGACCTGGCTCTTCTTCGTCGGGATGGTCGTGTTGCGGTCGATCATCCGGGTGAACACGCCACCCAGCGTCTCGATGCCCAGCGACAGCGGGGTCACGTCGAGCAGGAGCACGTCCTTGACGTCGCCCTGCAGCACGCCCGCCTGGATGGCGGCGCCCATGGCGACGACCTCGTCCGGGTTCACGCCGGTGTGCGGTTCGCGGCCGAAGAATTCCTTCACCTTTTCACGTACGCGCGGCATGCGGGTCATTCCGCCGACGAGGACGACGTCCGCGATGTCCTTGGCATCGATCCCGGCGTCCTTCAGAGCCTTCTTGCACGGCTCGATGGTGCGCTGGATCAGGTCGTCGACCAGCTTTTCGAGGTCGGCGCGAGTGATCGTCTCCACGAGATGGAGCGGGGTCGTCGCGCCGCCTTCCATGCGCGCGGTAATGAACGGCTGGTTGATCTCGGTCGTCTGGGCCGAGGACAGCTCGATCTTCGCCTTCTCGGCAGCTTCCTTCAGGCGCTGCAGGGCAAGGCGGTCGGTGCGAAGGTCGATATTTTCCTTCGCCTTGAACTTGTCCGCGAGGAAATTGACGATGCGGGCATCGAAGTCCTCACCACCGAGGAAGGTGTCGCCGTTGGTCGACTTCACCTCGAACACGCCGTCGCCGATCTCGAGGACGGAGATGTCGAACGTGCCGCCGCCAAGATCGTAGACGGCAATCGTCTTGCCCTCTTCCTTCTCGAGGCCATAGGCCAAGGCGGCCGCGGTCGGCTCGTTAATGATGCGCAGCACTTCAAGGCCCGCGATCTGGCCGGCGTCCTTGGTCGCCTGGCGCTGCGCGTCGTTGAAGTAAGCTGGAACCGTGATGACCGCCTGCGAGACGGTCTCGCCGAGATAGGCCTCGGCCGTTTCCTTCATCTTCTGCAGGATGAAGGCGGAAATCTGGGACGGGCTGTAGTCCTTGCCGCCGGCATGGACCCAGGCGTCGCCATTCGGACCCTTGACGATCTTGTAGGGCACCAGCTCGGTGTCCTTCTTGGTGATCGGGTCGTCGAAGCGGCGGCCGATCAGGCGCTTCACCGCGAAAACGGTATTGTCGGGGTTGGTGACCGCCTGGCGCTTCGCCGGCTGTCCGACGAGGCGCTCGCCCTCCTTCGTGAAAGCGACCACCGAGGGGGTCGTGCGCGCGCCTTCGCTATTCTCGATGACCTTGGGCTTGCCGCCTTCCATTGCGGCAACGCAGCTGTTCGTCGTGCCCAAGTCGATGCCAATGACCTTGGCCATGTCTAAGTCCCTCTCTTTACTGCCCCTCTTCGGCCCCGTTCAGGCGGCCGAAATGTTGATTTCGGGGGCGATATAGGTGGCCTTCAAGCCACGACAAGGAGCTTGGGACGAGAGAATTAACGCGCTGAGGACCGTGGCATTACGGCATCGCCATCCCGCCATTGACGTGTAGCGTCTGGCCGGTGACGTATCCGGCTTCCTTCGAAGCGAGATAGACCGCCGCCGCGCCGATGTCGTCGCCGCTGCCCATCCGGCCCAGCGGAATGCGTGAAAGGATGGCCTCGCGCTGCTGATCGTTCAGCGCATCCGTCATCGCCGACGTCATGAAGCCGGGGGCGATAGCGTTCACCGTGATGCCGCGGCTCGCCAGCTCCTGCGCTACGGCCTTGGTCATTCCGATCAGGCCCGCCTTCGAGGCGACATAGTTCGCCTGGCCCGGGTTGCCGGTAACGCCGACGACCGATGTGATCGAGATGATGCGGCCGAAGCGCGCCTTCATCATAGGCTTCGCGGCCGCGCGCATGAGGCGGAACGCCGCTTCGAGATTGATGCGGATGACGTCCTCGAACTCCTCGTCTTTCATGCGCATCAGGAGGTTGTCGCGCGTGACGCCCGCGTTGTTGACGAGGATGTCGAGTTTTCCGCCGAGCGCCTCGACCGCCTGCGGAACTAGCTGATCGACCGTGGCGCCGTCCGACAGGTTGCAGGGAAGCGCGACGTGATCGCCGCCGAGGTCCGCGCGAAACGTCTCGAGCTTTTCGACATTGCTGCCGGAGACGGCGAGCCGCGCGCCCTGCGCCGCCAGCGACTTGGCGATGGAGCTGCCGAGGCCGCCCGATGCGCCGGTCACAAGCGCGGTCATGCCGGTCAAATCGAACATCATGCGATCTCCCTCGCGAGTGCCTCGATGTCCTCGATCGAAATCACGCTCGTAATCTTGGCGTCGGGCAGGATGCGCTTGACCATCGGTCCGAGCACCTTGCCGCCCAATTCGACGAATTCCTCGACGCCCGCTTCGCTCATATTCTGGACGCTCTCGCGCCAGCGGACCATTCCGGTGACCTGCTCGACGAGGAGGCTGCGGATCACGTCGGGATCTCTTTCCGGCTGCGCGGTTACGTTGGCGAAGACGGGAACGATCGGATCTTCGAGGATCACGTAGCTCAAAGCATCACTCATCGCCTCGGCCGCGGGCTGCATCAGCGGGCTGTGGAACGGCGCGGAGACGGGGAGGGGCACCGCACGCTTGGCGCCCATTTCCTTGGCGATCTCGATGACCCGGTCGATCGCGGCCTTGTCACCCGAAAGCACGACCTGGCTCGGATCGTTGTCATTGGCGACTGCACAAACTTCACCCTGCGCCGCGACCTCCGCGATGCGGCGGGCGAGCGCTAAATCGGCGCCAAGAAGCGCGGCCATCGCGCCCTGGCCGACCGGAACCGCCTGCTGCATCGCCTGTCCGCGCAGCTTGAGCAGCTTGGCGGTCGTCGGAAGATCGAAGGAGCCTGCCGCGGACAGAGCCGAATATTCGCCGAGGCTGTGACCCGCCACGAAGTTCGCCGCCTTCGCGAGGTCGACGCCCCCTTCCGTCGTCAGCGCCGAGAAAACCGCAATCGAGTTGGCCATGATCGCCGGCTGTGCATTCTCGGTGAGGCGCAGCTCGTCGTCGGGGCCTTCGCGCATCAAGCGGAAGAGGTTCTGGCCGAGCGCCTCGTCGACCTCTGAAAAGACGTCGCGCGCCGCGCGGCTCGCCTCGGCCAGCGCCGCGCCCATGCCGACCGCCTGGCTCCCCTGCCCCGGAAAAAGAAATGCGCGCATGCCGGCCCCTGTTGCTATAGCGATTGGGCGCGCGGACTAGGCCGACCATGCGTCAATGCCAAGCCCGCCGGGGGACGGAAAACATGGCCGAACACGCAGCCAAGCCGCAGACCATCGGTATCTGGATGACCAGTGCGATCGTCGTCGGCACGATCATCGGGGCCGGCATATTCATGCTCCCCGTGAGCCTCGCGCCGCTCGGCCGCAACGTGCTGATCGGCTGGCTGGTCAGCGGC
>DASUVP010000222.1:0-13443 GCA_036378895.1 Sphingomicrobium sp. | reverse complement strand
CCCCGGCGCGCGACGTGTTCGTCGAAGGCGCACTGTTCAACGCCAGCCCCGACCAGGACCGCGTGCTCGCTCAGTTCTTCGCCAAGTCAGAAGGACAGGGCGGCGACCGGATCTCGATCCCGCCCCTGCAGCGGATGAGCTTCCGCAGCGTGGTCAACCTGCCGCGCGAGCAATTGAGCCTGTTCGAGGTCGAGGGTCGCACCCTGTTCGTGCCCCTTGTCGGCTTCAACGCCATCTACCGCTGGAGCGGCGGCCAGGGCCAGACCTCGACGAGCTTCATCGTCGGCCGCAACTCGAACGGCGAGAAGATGGCGCCGTTCCGCGTCGATCAGGGGCCGAAGACGTTCCGTGGGCTCGCGGCTCGCGAACACACGCTCCGCGTCCGCAAGTAAAGCCTAGAGCCGCTCCGTTTCGCCGACTTCGACGAGGCGCCTGTCCCCATCGACGCTCAACGCGCCTGCACCCCTGAACACGAAGTAGAGGAACACGAAGCAGAAGAGGATCGCCGCGTCGCCCATGTTGTTCACCGGCCAGAAATTCCGCGGCGCGTGGGACAGGAAGTAGGCGACGGCCATGGTACCGGAGGCGAGGAAGGCCGCGGGACGGGTGAACCAGCCGATCGCGATCAGGAGCCCGCAGACGAGCTCGATGATCCCAGCGTAGGCGGGCGGCCCGGCGAAGGTCCATCCGAACCCGGCGCGCTCGCCACCCGGAAAGGACAGGAATTTCTGCGTCCCGTGGGCCAGAAAGAGGAGGCCGGTGATAATCCGCAGGATGCCGGCCGCGATGGGCTCGTACCGGATGAGGTTCGTCGCATTCATCGGGCTCTCCGAGTGTCGTGAATGCGTCTACAACACCGCACTATTGTAACTGTGCCATGCGAGCACGGCGGCGGCGCCGCGATAAGGCCGCCAGGCTTCCGCCAGTTCGCGCAACTGCTTTTCGCTCGGCTTGTCGGCAAGGCCCATGAGGCGTCCAAGCTCGACCATCACCGCGAGGTCCCCTGCGGGGAAGACGTCGGCCCTGCCTTCGGCGAAGAGGAGATAGATTTCGGCCGACCAGCGGCCGATGCCTTTGATCTTGGTCAGCAGAGCGATCGCTTCCTCGTCGTCCTCGGGCAGGTTTTCGAGGTCGAGCTCGCCGGAAATGACCAACTCGGCAAGGCTTCGGATATAGCCCGACTTCTGCCGCGACATCCCCGCGGCGCGCAACTCCTCGTCGCTGGCGGCGAGGAGCTTGTGGAGATCGGGCGGCGAGCCGAATGCGGCTTCGAGTTTCGCCCACATCGAGCGCGCGGCCGCGACGCTGACCTGCTGCCCGACGATCGTCCGAAGGAGAGTCTGCGCCCCACGCTCGCTCGCCCGCGGCTCGGGAATCCCGTGCCTCTCCAGGACGGCGGCGAACGCCGGCTCCCGGCTGGCGAGGGCCTCGACGTGGTCCTTAATGGTCGCTTTGGACCGAACCATCAGGCGACGCTCGCGGCGTAAAGCGCCACGGCCGTGGCGTTCGAGACGTTGAGGCTTTCGATGGCGTCGGTGATTGGCAGCCGGGCAAGGGCATCGCAATGCTCGCGCGTGTTCTGCCGCATGCCCGGTCCCTCGGCCCCGAGGACGAGCGCGACCCGTGGTGGGCCGAGCGCATCCTTGAGGTCGGTTTCCGCCTCTCCGGCTAGCCCGATGCGCCAGAAGCCGGCTTCTCCGATCTGCTCCAATGCGCGCGCGAGGTTCACCACGCGAACCCACGGAACGCGCTCGAGCGCGCCCGACGCAGCCTTGGCCAAGGCTCCGCTTTCGGGCGGCGAATGGCGGTCCTGCGTGACGATCGCGACGGCGCCGAAGGCGGCCGCGGTGCGAAGGATGGCGCCGACATTGTGCGGATCGGTGACCTGGTCGAGCACGAGCAGGACTGCCCGCTCGGGCGCGTCTCCGAGGACGTCGTCGAGCCACGCCTCGTCGAGCGGCTCCACCTCAATGACGACACCCTGGTGCGGGGTGTCGCTCGGAACGAGCCGCCCGAGGTCCGGGGCCTCGGCGAGGGTGACGGGAAGATCCTTGGGAAATTGCATGAACCCCGCCGCTTCCCGCGTCGCCCAGGCGCGAAGCACCTTGCGGTCGGGATTGTCGAGCGCAGCGGCAACCGCATGCTTGCCCCAGAAACGCGGGCGGTTCGAAGTGCCGTGACTTTGGTGGGACTTCTTCCGGCGGGACATGGGCCGGCAAATGGGCGAGCAGAGGCGGGTGCGCAAGCCTTGAGCTAGGCGAGTGCGGCCTGCCGGCGCTGCTCAAGCCTGCGGCGATGGCTACGCCAGGTGCCGATGACGATGATCAGGAAGATAGGATAGACCCAGAAGCGCGCAGCAGCGGCATAGGCCTGCGGCATCAGGTCCAGCTGCACGGCCTTGAGGATGTGAGCAATGAGGGTGGTGAGCTGCAATCCGGCCACCCACAACGGCCAGAACCGCTCGGACCGGAGAGCGACCCAGGTGAAGCCGGCGAAAGCCGCAAGATCGACGAACAGGATGCCGCCTTCGACACCCGAGTAACGGGAGCCCAGCGGCGCGACGACGATGTTCGAGGCCAAGGTCGCGATGATGCAGATCGCAGCCACGATCCGCTCGTCGCTGCGCCCCCGCCAGAAGGCATAGGCGCAGACGGCGAGCAGGATTGCGTAATAGGCTTGGACGCTAAGCATAGGACAACTGGCCGGCCCGCGTCGGCGAGCCGGCCTCCCCTGTCAAGCGACTACCCGAAGCGGCGTGAAGCCGGTCTTCTGATCCGGGCACTCATGTCCTTCGCCGAACGATACGGTGCGAAGGCCGGGAACCTTGCCCTTGGCTTCCGCCAGCGCCGTATGGCAGCCGACGACGGATCCACGAGCGCCGACAAGGCCGGATACGGCCGCGGCGAGCTCCTCGAGTACGGGATGAACGGTTCCGAAGCCGGCACGTGCCACAGAATTCACGCGCATGATCCGGGCTTGCAGCTCGGCGATTTCAGCGAGCGCGGCGTCGATGCTGTCTTCGACAGCGCGGACCTGGGTTGCGACCTCGTAGGCGGCGTTTTCAATCTGATGCTTACGCATGACTGCTCCTTTCCGCGCGACAAGGATCGCGCGGATATGGTTACCGGAATCCTAAGAGAGTTGGCTTCTGCTAGCCCTTCAACAGCCTGGCGAGACTTTCGAGCCCAGCGAGATACATTCCCGCCGAAAATACTGCGCCCGTCGCGATCAGGAAGATCCAGAGCAGCCGGAGGCCGACGCTCATCTCATTCCGGGGATGACTCCTCGTTGCGAACGGCAAAGGCAAGGAAGACCAGGTTACAGGTCTCTGCTCGGTATTGAGATCCGGTCCCCCGGTCTCCCCTGCACGATCAGCGTGCCGAATCTGATGACTGATCGCCCCGACGGACTGCTCCCGGGGAGGGGTTCTCTCAATGTGCGGCGATTGATGTATCAATCGCTGATATGGCTCCTGATGGCGGGCCACGATGCGGGCCGCCTGCGTACGGCGCTCGACGCCAAGGGCCTGGAGCGCGAGGCGGATCCTCTGATCGACGGTATGAGGCGAGATGTTGAGCTCGGCCGCGATTTCCTTGGACGACAGATGCTGGTCGACCAGCAGCAGGCAATCGAGCTGGCCGCGAGTGAGCTTCGCTACCCGAGCCGTCATCACCCCCTCACTGTGGTCGGGATCCTGGGATCCTGCCGCCGCAGCATTCACTGGCATTCCTTCCGAGCCGACTGTCCCCATACGCGTGGGGAACTCCCGAGTCCGTTCCAACTTAAGTCGATTTGACCGATTTGGACAATTCCGTAGGGTTATCTAGCTTTTTAGCTTAGTTG
The DNA here is from genome assembly GCA_036378895.1 of Sphingomicrobium sp. GTDB lineage: Bacteria > Pseudomonadota > Alphaproteobacteria > Sphingomonadales > Sphingomonadaceae > Sphingomicrobium. The sequence continues at coordinate 9,600 of DASUVP010000222.1, read as the reverse complement.
CGCAATGCAACTTTTAGTGTGAACGCAGTGACTTCGGCTCATGGCCGGGCGAAATCGGGCCGGGATTTTGAGTGCGCCATATGGTGGTGCAGCTCCCATACCTCCCAATAATCGCTTCGGCTGAATGGTAGCAGGGACGTCAGCGCGCTGATGGTCATCAGCCCGAGCTGGCGTCTCAACTCTTTGAAGCGGTCGAACAGCGCTGCGCTGTCGGATTCGACCCGGCGGATTTCGCTCGACTGCTGCAGCAGGAGCTCTTCCTCGGTCAGGATGAGCCGTGTGAGGACCGTCACATATTCGCGAATCAGCGCCCCGGTCTGCGGACCCGACCGTTCGACGAGCTCTTCAATCCGTCGCCAGCCTGGCCTGTCCGGGAAGGACCCAGCCTCGAGACTTTGAAGCAGGACGCGATGCGATTCTTCTTCGGCCTCGAGCCACTGCCGCGCCTCGCCGGTACCGAAGCGCAGAATCGCCATAAGCGTTAGCGGCGCGAGAAGCGAGGTGACGAGCATGGCGAGCATGGGCTGCGACGGGAACTGGTTGAACGCGGTGTGGATCGCGACAGCGGCGATGAAACCGGGGGCGAACCACCACAGCCGGAAATGGAAGTCGCGCGCTTCGTGGTGCAGTTCGCGCGTGGCAAGGCGGTGGGCGATCGCCGCAAGCAGTGCGGCGGTCGTTCCGTGCATGACCGCCGTTCCGATCCCACGAACCATCCACACGCCCGCGCCGAGTTCCGGGAAGCGAAGCAGGTAGAAGATGTTCTCGACGACTGAGAAGCCGGCGCCGACCGCGAAACCCATGATGACCGCGTCGAGCTTCAGCCCGATTCGGTTGAAGCGGAACAGGCCGATGACGACGAGCGCCTTCAGCGCCTCTTCGATCCACGGCGCGGCGAAGCGGCTGTAATTGCTGAAGCCGATCGGAAGCGTGTCGAGGAATGCTCCGCTTACGGGATAGGCGGCGACGGCCGCGGCGCCGCCCAACAGCAGCAGGCCGACCGTTTCCCAGAAGCTGACGAGCTTGAACACGTCCAGCCAGATGAAGGCGGCCGTGAGCATCAGGACCGGGATCAAGGCAAGCGACCAGTCGATGACCTCACTCATTATCATACACAACCTTACATGATTTTGAGCGAAGCCAGCAGTTCTGTCTTGCGGTATTCGCCGTCTTCCCACCCCGCCGCAGCGCCGACCGAAAGCACCATCGGAAGGCGAAGAGCGACCGTGAAGTTGAAGTCCAGCTGCCCACCCAGGTCATAGTAACGGTGCGACCTGCCGTCCGGAGCCTCCGTCGCCATGACTCCGGCGAAGGCCGCCGGCCGGATGTGGCTGAGATAGAATGCCGGTGTCCCCACTTCCGCGAAGCGGATTGGCGGCAAGTTGATTTCGGCGGTCGCCTTGCCGAAGCGCCTCGCTGCGATCTCGTCGATCTCGAAGCCAGGAAAGCTTTCCAGCTCGCGGTATCTCTTCTCCGACCGGTCATCGACGTAATTGTTGCGGAACGATCCGAAGTAGAACGCGGCGAGCGGGTTGGCCCGCTCTCCGGTGACCGTGCCGGCATGAAGGTAGATCCAGGCGGAGCTGTTGCCCCAGGGCAAGGCCGTTCCGAGATCAAGGCCGCCGTAGATCTTGGGGTAGAATTCCCGCTGGGCGTGGTCGGTCCCGACCGCGATCCGCCCGGCGATCCCTTTCTCGTGATCGACGCCACCCTGCGACTTGGTCGTGTTGGTGTAGCGCAGCCCGACTTCCGCGGACCGCAGGTTCTCGGGGCTGAGGATGCTCTGGGCGCTCGGCAGCTGCTCCAGACCGAAATAGGCCGCGGCTGATCCAAATAGTTCCAGCTGGCGCGGCGGGTCGTAGATGAGCGGCTTGGTGTAACTGGCGATGAAAGCGTCGCCCTTGCGGCTGCGAAGCACCGGGCCGGCGAGATCGTAGGGGTCGGCAAGATTGTGCCAGTAGGTCAGCTTCCAGTTGGGGGTCTGGAACTCGGCGTTGAGATGGAAGCGCTCGCCCTTCTTCAGATCCCCGAACGGCGACACGGCAATCGTCGCGCTGAGCTGGCGGAACTGAAGCGGGTCGGCGAGGTGGAAATAATAGCCGAGGGCCGGCTTGCGAGCGTAGCCCGAGACGATCGGATAATGCGCGTCGAAGCGCATCCGCCGCGTAGGGTTGTAGAAGCCGCGCGCGGTGATCAGCTCGTCGAGCGGCACCTTGGCGGGGGACCCGATGCCCCATTCCTTGAGCTCCGGATGTTTCCTGATCACTTCCGTCCCGAGGAAGCGGACGGTTCCCAGGTCCTCGCGCACTTGCGCCTGGACGATGGATGGATTGAAGCCGTCTCCGGTGTAATCGTAGACGAGCAATGAGCCGTCAGGCCGAAGCTGCGGGCGGAAGAATCCCGTCGAGGCGTTGGTCAGCACCTCATGCTTGCCGCTAACGACGTCGAAGCGAAAGACGTTCGACACGCCCGTATAGTAGGACGTGCCGAGCAGCGTCTTCCCGTCCGGCGTGAAGGTGAAATTCTCCGGGATCGCCGGGCTCAGCGACAGCGTCGCGACTGGGTTTTCGGCGTCGCCTTGCTCGAGGTCCGACCGACGCCAGACCTTCATCGATTGCTTGCCGCTGACCGTTCCGTAGGACGCGGAGATCATCTCTCCATCGGGGGAGACGTCGAGGTCGAAGAGGATCTCGCCGTAGCGGAACGTCTTGACCTGGTTGAAGCTCGTGTAGGGCGGCGGGATTCGCACCAAGGTGACGAGGCCGTTCTGATGGCGGATGCCCCACAGGCTCTTGTCGGCCTTGTTGAAGGCAAGGTCGCCGATGCGAGCGTCGGTCAAAAGGCGCCGCTTCTTCCCCGTGTCCACGTCGATCGCCATCAGCTCGCGGAAGGCATAGTTCTGGTTGTTGTAGAAAGCAGTCCTGGTGTCGGGATCGAAGGCGACGCTGGTCACCTTGTAGAGCATCATCCCGTCGAGGTCCGCGAGCGCCGTCAGCTTGCCGGTGGCAAGGTCCATGCGGCCGACGAAGCCTATGCGGCCTGGATAGCGGAAAGCGGCGATGAGGCTGTTGGTGCGCTCGTCGACGAAGCCCCGCGACATGGAGCCGAGGCCTCGCGGGGAGAGGTGTTGGACTTCGCTCAGCGGATAGCGCGCCAGCGTGGCGAGATTCTCCTCCTGGAACCTGCGCTCGAAGGCGATCCATTCGTCCCATGCCGCGTCGAGCGGCTTGCCGAAGACATGTTTGAACTGGCTGGCGTAAAAGGCCTTCGAATCCTCCGAACGGCGGAGCCAATCGACCGTGCGTTCTGGCCCGTAGGTGAGCGCGAGATAGGAGAAGAAGCGCGTCCCGTAGAGGTAGGAATTGGCGCCGACCATGAAGTCGGCGGACGTGCCTTCGCTCTCGAGGCCGAGCGGAGAGTAGATGCGTGACCCGTCGCGGACCTTTGCCCGGAACACCATTTCGTCATAGGCGCCTTGGGCGCGTCCGAGGCCTCCAGCCATCCAGGTTTCGAAGAAAACCGCGCTGCCTTCCATGTACCAGCGCGGCGTCAGATTCCGGGGGCTCGTCAGAAAATTGTAGAGGATCGATTCCGGGTGCTTTTGCTGCGGCATCGGCTTGCCGCCAAGGAACCGGCGCCAGAATGCGTCCCTGCTGTTCCACACGTCGATCGCAGCGACGTGCGCGAGCTCGTGGTTGGTGAGGGTGAAGAAGCGCTCGCCGGGCGAGAAGGTCTCCATCGACAGCGACAAGGGCGCGACGTCGAGCAGGACCATGTTGCTCGGGCTGCCGAGCGCGGCGGCATTGCCGTAATCCGAGAAGTCCTTGAGCAGCACCATCGTCCGGTCCCACGGCTCCCAGCGGAATTTTTGTTTGTGGAAGGCGAGCGCGTTCTCGAACGACCGGGCGATGTAGGGCGTCAGATAGGTCTGCAGCGGGTCGAGATAGAGCAGCGAAAGACTGTCGGTCTCAAGCGACGATAGCAGGAATCCCGATGCGTCCTTCGGAACCCGCTCGGTCTCCTGTTTCGGCGCATCTGGCTCGGTCGGCGCGGGTTGCACTGGATCCGCCGGCGGCGGGTCTGCCGGGGCCGGCGGCACGACGTCCGGATTTTCGACCTGGACGGTCGGGTTTTCCGACGGGGGCGGCGGTGGGGGCTGGCTCGATTGCGGCTGGGCAAACGCCGTGCCGGCCGAGGATGCGAGGCAAATGGCGAGCGGCCCGAGAGCGGCCCTACCCCTGCCGGGCATCCTACGCTTCACATCGCCCCCGAGCCCGGAGTCAGTCGATGCGCGACTGCGAAGCGACGCCCGACTGGTTGAGCGCGGCGGCAAAGTTCGGATTTGCCATGAGCGCGGCCATGTTGGGCTTTTCGGCGAGTGCCGCGAAAGCCTTCGAATTGGCCGAGAGCGTGGCCAACGCCGCCGATTGCCGGCTGACCGCCTCGAACGCCTTAGGATTGGCCATCATCGCCGCCGATGCATGCGGATTGGCAAGCACCGCCTTCATCGCCGACGCGTCAAGCTTGCCGGCCGCCGAAGCGGAGGCGGCGAGGGCATGCGCATTATATGCCTGAAGCGCTTGCGAAGCGGCGCTCAGCTTGGCGGAATTGGCCGACAGGTTGGCGAATGCCGAAGCATTCCGGCCGATCGCCGCAATGGCTTGCGGGTTCAGCAGATTCGCCTGGCTGGAAAGCGCTGCGAAGGCCGCTGAATTGGCGTTGATCGCCGAGAAGACCTTCGGGTCCCCGCTCAACGCCTTCATCGCGACGCCGTCGTTGGCGAGCTTCTGGAAGTCGCTCGCGCTGTTCGCAAATCGCGCATTGTTGGCGGCGCTCGAAGCGAATTTGGCGAGGCCCGCTGAGTCATTCGCATAGCGTGCAAACAGTCCCGCGTTGGCGAAGATCGCCGCCATCGCCTGCGGATGCCCGGCAAGCGCTTCGAATGCCTTCGAATGACCGGCGACAGCTTCCAACGCCTTTGGCTGTCCAGCGAGCACGCTGAACGCATTGGCATTGAGGGCCGCGATGGCCTCGTTCGAAACGCCAGCCGATTGCAGGTAGCGGGCTGCGGCCGCAGCATTCTTGACCGAAGCGGCGAGCGCCTGCGGCTGACCGGAAAGCGATTTGAACGCGGCGGCATTGGCGGCGATCGCACTGAAGACTTGCGGGTCGCCGGACAGAGCCTTCATCGCGGCCGCGTCGTTGGCGAGCCGCCCGAAAGCAGCTGCTTCGCTTGCCATCCGGGAATCGCCCGACGCCACTGCATCCCGAAACGCGTTGGCGTTCGAAGCGAGGTTGGCGAATGCCGACGCGTTGCGGCCGATCGCGGCAAGCGCCTGCGGATGCCCGGCCAACGCTTCAAGCGCTGCCGAATGCCCGGAGACGGTGGCGAGCACCTGCGCATTATGCGCTTTCGACTGCCCCGACGCAGCCGCCAGGGCTTCCGAAGCCTTGGCGACTCCGGCGAAGGCCGATGGATTGCTGGCCAAGGCCGCGAACGCCTTGGGATTGGCCAGAAGAGCGGCCATGACTTGCGGCTGCCCGGCTAGCGCCTGGAACCCCGGGCTCGCGGCGAGGGCGCGGAAATTCGGGTCCTTGATGATCAGCTCGAAGGCGTCGGTCTGCATCAGCTCGGGAACGGCCGTGTCGCCGAGAGTGACGTCATCGTCACCGATCTGGGCAGACACGTAGCGGTCGGCAGGAGTGACCGTGCCCGCCGACGGACCGAGCGGAGGATAGACCCGACCGAGTCCGTAGGCTGCGATCGCGACGACCGCGATGGCCGCGCCGGAGATCAAATATCTTTTGTTGCTGACGACAGTGGTGGCCATCTTGCGCCCCCTTTTGCCCGAAGGGAGCCGTTTGAGCGCGTCGGGCTCATGAGTCAATTAATGCTAACTTTACGTTCAGCATCCTCGGCCGGCTCTTTCGCGGCCGTTTCGGGCGATGGTGGAGAGGGCTGGATTCGAACCAGCGTACGCTTGCGCGGGCAGATTTACAGTCTGCTGCCTTTAACCACTCGGCCACCTCTCCACAGGTGCAGGCAGGCGCGCCATGTGGCGGTCGATGACTAGAGTGTCAACGGCGCCGACGCGCTGTCACGAAGGGGATTCGTGACGTCTTTGGCCAGGTCGCCCAGCGAGGCTAGCCTCGCGTGCGCTCCAAAACTTCGACATGCCCCGGGCATGTCGGTTTTGGAGCGGGTGAAGGGAATCGAACCCTCGTCGTAAGCTTGGAAGGCTTCTGCTCTACCATTGAGCTACACCCGCGCCCGAGCGGACGCGTCCCATGCCATTCGTGCCTCGCCCGCGTCAACCGTGGGCTTTGGTCCTTATCCACCGCGGAAAGCGTGAAGCCGTCCGTCGTCGTCGAGGATGTACAGCGTCTGGTTGGCGACGACCGGCGACAGATGGACGCCGGCCTTGATGTTCGTCTGACTCTGGAAGGAGCCGCTCGCCGGATCGACGTTGATCAAAGTGCCTTCGGAGCTGACGACGACCAGGCGGCCGCCCGCGAGGAGGGGACCCTTGTAGGCGATCGGCCCGCGCTTCGCCTTTTCGTTCCGGAACGCAGGAAGCTGGGCGATCCAGCGAATCTTTCCGTTCGACCGCGCAGCCGCGATGAGCTTGGCGTCGTCGGTCACGACATAGACCCACTCGCCCGCGACCCAGGGCGTCGAGATGCCGGCGATGTTGAGCTCCCACTGGCGCTGGCCGCTGATCAGCTCGAGCGAGACCATCCGGCCGCCCTGGCCGACCGCGATGACCTGGCCGCTGTCGATGACCGGGTTTGCGTCCACGTCCGAGATCGCCGCAACGCTCGTCCGGATGCTGGTTCGCGCCAGCTGGTCCTGCCAGACGAGGCGTCCGTTCTCGTAGCGATACGCGTTCAGCTCGCCCGACGAGAAGCCGGCTACGACCGTGCCCTGGCCGACGGCAGGCGATGCCGAGCCGAAGATTCCGGCGATTTCCAGAGCCGCGGCCTGCGACCAGTTGGTCGAGCCGTCGCTCGTCTTGAGCGAGTAGATCTGGTTGTCCTGGGTGATCACGTAGAGCGTATCGCCGACCACGGTCGGGGAGCCGCGAAGCGGGCCGGTCGGATGGACCTGCCAGATGATCCCGCCGTTGCGCGCATCCAGCGCGGCGACATAGCCGAGGCCGTTGGTCGCGTAGATTCGGCCATTGTCGAAGGCCACTCCGCCGCCGAACAGCGAGGCCCGGTTCGCGCGATCGGTGCCGAACTGGGTCGCCCAAGCGGTTGCTCCGCTCTGCGCGTCGAACGCGCGGACGGTTGCTTGCGTATCGATCGTGTAGACGCGTCCGTCGCCGACAACCGGCGCCGCGGCGAGCCGTGCGCGGAGGCTTCCGCCCTCGCCGATCGAAACGGCCCAGGCCTGGCCGAGAGACTGGCCCAGCTCGAGGTGCCCCATCGACTTCGCCGCATTGCCGCCCGCCTGCGCCCAATCCGTGTTCGCGGTAGGTGCGGGCAGCGAGAAGGGAAGTGCAGCGGTGGCAGGGTCGACCGCGACGTCCAGCTCGGTCGCCAGCACGGCGACACGTTCGCCGACCACCGGCGTCTTCGGCGTGCCCCTTTTTATGATTCCGCACCCGCTCAGCGCGAGAGCCGTGAGCGCCAACACAACAAAACGCGAACCAACTGGCTTCATCTGCTTCAATCCTGCTGCTGCAGCCCCGGCATCGACGCGCTTGCGTCCACGCCGAGCGTGCCCGCGACCTGGACGGCGCGCGTGCGAATGGAATCGGGGACCTGGGTATCGGCGGCAATTTGCCCGAACAGCCGGCCGGCCTCGGCCTTCTTGTTCTGCTTGAGAAAAGCGAGCGCAGTCATCTCGCCCGCGCTTCCGAACCACGGATTGCCGGGCTTTGCCAGCGGCTCGAGCCGGGCGATCACCTGCTCGGGCTTCAGAGCGTCGAACTCCAAAGCGGTAAGACGGATCGTCCCGAGGTTGCGGTAGATTTCCGGAAGGCCGCTGTCGTCGGCGATCTCGCGATATTTGGCGATGGCCGCCGAGCGGTTGTTCTTTTCAAGGGCCAACGCGGCCTCGGTAAGCATCGCCGAAGCGCGCACGGCGTCGCTGTGCGATTTTTCGAGCGCGTCGATCCGCTGCGGGACGGTCTGCTGCCTGCCGCTCGCAATGTCGGTGAAGACCGAGTGCATTTCTTCAGATTGCTTGGCGGCCAGCTCATCCTGCCGGTCCTGCCAGAAGATCCAGCCGCCTACGGCAACCAAGAACAGGACGAGGGCGAGAGCGATCCACTTGCCGTTCTTCTTGGCGAAGTCCTGAAACTGGTCGCGACGGAGATTTTCGTCGACTTCCCTAAGAAACGTGTCGTTGCTGTCCGGTTGGAGCGCCAAAACCTGCCTCAAACGAAGTGACTGGAAAATCGAATGCCGGGCGCTTCCTTTTCCTCCCCAGGATGAACGGAAGCTGGCGGGCAACCGTCTAGCGTCTAAGTCGGCAAAGGCAAAGAGTGCCGTTAGGAGCCCTTTGGGCGGTAGGTCTGGTCCGCCGACGGGAAGGTGCGCGAGCGGACTTCCTCGGCATAGGTTTCGGCCGCCTTCCCAATCTGCTCGGCGAGATTGTCGTAGCGCTTCACGAAGCGCGGGGTGCGCTCGAACACACCAAGCATGTCGTCGGTGACGAGGATCTGCCCATCGCATTCGGCCGATGCGCCGATCCCGATGATCGGGACCGGGATTTCCCGGGCGATCCGCGTGGCCAGATCTTCCATCACGCCTTCGACCACCATGCAGAAAGCGCCGGCGTCGGCGACCGCCCGGGCATCGGCCAGGATTTTTTCCGCTTCGGCATCGGCGCGGCCGCGCGCGCCGTAGCCGCCGAGGGTGTTTACCGCCTGCGGAGTGAGGCCGACATGTCCGACGACCGGGATTCCGCGCTCGGAAAGGAAGTGGATGGTCGGCGCCATGGCCCCGCCGCCTTCCAGCTTCACGGCCGCGCAGCCGGTTTCCTTCATCACTCGCGACGAGCTTGCGAAGGCTTGGCTTGGCGAGCCTTCATAGGACCCGAACGGCATGTCCACCGCCACCAAAGCGTGCCAGCTTCCGCGGACGACTGCCGCGCCGTGATTGATCATCATGTCGAGCGTGACGGGAATGGTGGAGGGCAGCCCGTAGATGACCTGGCCGAGGCTGTCCCCGACCAACAGCAGGTCGCAGTGCGCGTCGAGCAGCTGCGCCATCCGCATGGTGTAGGCGGTCAGCGCGACAATCGGCTGTTCGGTCTTCCAGCCGTCGCCCTCTTGGACCTTACGAGCCCGGAGTGCGGGCGCGGTCATGCGCTTGCCGGGAACCGGCGTCGGCGTCGCCCGGCTGGTCGCCGTGTCGATGGTGAAGGTCGACATGCGCGCCCTTTAACCGTGAGGCGTCAGCGCAGCCAGCCCCGCTGGCGGGAATGGCGCGCGAACGACCAGATCGTTCCGGTGATGAGGAGCACGCCGATGGCCACCGCAATGTCGTTGGTCGTGACCAGACCGCTGACCGCCGGAACCACCACATAGGGCAGGAAAGTGATCACTGCGGCGACAAGCGAAACGAGCAGGAGCGGCTCCGCTGCTTTCT
>DASUVP010000221.1:0-2363 GCA_036378895.1 Sphingomicrobium sp. | reverse complement strand
TTGATTTATTGTCCGCCCGGCGCGTTGATCTCGGGAGCTTCCGCGAGGTTGGTCCGGCCTGCCGGGAAGGCCGGCCAGCGGTGCTGGGCGAGCGCGCTCAACGTAGGCGTCTCGGCCTTCGCCAGACCTTGGTAGACCCACAGGTTCCGGAAGACCGCGGGTACGTAATAGCGCGTTTCCCAATAGGGGATGGATTCGATCCACAGCAAAGGATCCGCCGGGGCCATGTAGGACCAGCGAGCCACGGGCAGCGGACCAGCGTTGTAGGCGGCGATGACCTTCGGAAGCTGGCCCTGCGTCGCGCCGGATCGCCGCATCGTCTCGATGAAGCTCTGCCCATGCTCGATGTTCGAGGTCGGGTCGAACAAGTTCGCCGATGAGACGCCATTGACGCGCGCCATGGCGTTGGCGGTGGTCGGAAGCACCTGCATCAGGCCGACGGCCCCTGCCGGGCTGACGACGTCGGGACGGAAGTTCGATTCCTGGCGCATGTGCGCTAGCGCCAGCGCGGGATCGATTCGCCAGCCGTTGCGCGGGCTCCACTGCGGTATGGGATAGCGGTCCGCGGCATTGATGACCGCGCCGTACTGGCCGTTGTGGGCAAGCCAATATTGTGCCGAGGGCAGGTTCAGCTTCTTGGCAGTCTGGATGAGCCCGTTGTGGTCGCGCACATCGCCGATTTGGGCCTGGTGCTTGAGCAATTCCTCCGCGAGCCAGGGCTGGCCGATCCGGACGAGTTCCTCCGCTCGGCGGACGTTCGCGATGCTTTCCACGCGCCCGGCGCCGCCGTGAGCCACGCGCCCAAGCCTCTTGTCGATGCCAAGCGTCTCACGCGAGAGGAGCCCGTAGAAGCTCTCGGGTGAGCTGGCGGCGGCTCTGAGCAATGGAGCGACGGAGCTGGGCCTGCGGCACATCTGTTCCGCGCGTGCCGCCCAGTAATAGCCGGCAGCAGCGAGCTCGCGCTGCTCCGCCCGCGATCCGACCTCGCGGAAAGATGCCGATGCAGCATTGCAATCGTTGAGGCGCCAGGAGGCGAGGCCGGACACCCAGGCGGACTGGCTGGCCCATTCACCCGTTGCAGCCTGCCTATAGGTGTCGGCGACGCGGCGGGCGTCGGCATCGCGGGCCATGGCATAATAGGCCCAGGCGACGCGCTGCCCGGCCTCGGCCCGCGCCTCGTAGGACATGTAGGGCGCCGACTGCATAAGCAGCAGCTCGGCGTTGATCGCATCGTCCGCCTTGATCAAAGGGTCGAGCTGGGAGCGGAGCTGATCAGCGGCAGGCTCGCCCGAAACCGGCTTGGCACGATAGCGACTTGGGGAATTGCCGAGCCACGTCGTCGGTCGCTTCGCGACGTAGGAAGGATAGGCCGTGGCGCCACGAGTCACCGCAAGGCGCGACAGCTGGGCTGCCTGCGGCAGGTCCGGGGCTTCGGCGAGCAAAGACTGGATTTGACTGAGGGAAACGACGGGCGACCCCTTCGCGGTGTAGAGTTCGGCTTTCGCGACCGGAGTGAGCAAGTCGCGGGGAAGGGTTGCGATACCGGCCTGCGCCTCTGCCCAGCGGCCTGCCCGGATGGCAGTGAAAACCTCGGCCCAATTGCGCGGAACCCTGACGGCCACGACCGGCTGTTGTGGCGGAGTCAAGGTTGGCGGGACGACCGTCACCGCTCCCGGCGGTGCGACCGTTTCCGGCGCGGTCTGAACGCTCGGCACCTCGACCATCATCGGTTCGGCCGTGCTTCCCTGGGTCGGAAGCGGGGCGAGCGGGTCGGCTGCCTGGCCCTGCGCTGCAACGGCTGCAGCTGCTGCAAGCAACAGATGAATGCTCAAACCTCTTCCTCCATCAGAAGCAGAAGGTCGCGCCACGCGAGCGCCTTGTTCGACGGACGGTCGAGCAGGAACCGCGGGTGGAACGTTGCTACCGCGCGCACCCCTTCAATTTTGTGAACATGACCGCGCGCCGCCGTGAGCGGCTTTCCGAGCAGTGCCCGGCAGGTGGTGTCTCCCAGAAGCAGGAGCCGTTTCGGCTTGGCAAGCGCAACGTGACGCCGGGCGATGGCTGCGCAGGCGTCGAGATCCTTGCCGGAAAGGCGCGTTCCGGGGCTGTGGAAGCAGGAGAGGCTCGCGACATAGGCCTGATCGCTGCCGAACCCGATCGCGGCGAGCATCCGCTCCGTCAGATCCCACGCCTGTCCGGCGATCGGCTGACCGGAAGCGACATCCTCCGGCGTCGGCATGTCCGCCAGCAGCATGACTTCGGCCGCCTCGGTTCCCTTCGGAAGCGCCCTGCGAGCATTGCCCTTTGCGAATGGAAGAGCGGGACTGTCACCGAGCCAGCCGCGGAACGCCTCGAGGCTTTCC
>DASUVP010000220.1:0-2727 GCA_036378895.1 Sphingomicrobium sp. | reverse complement strand
GCGCGCACCGTCGCGCCGACATTGTTGCGATAGGCCAGCGCGGCGAGGCTGATGTCCGACCAGGCGAGCGCGATGATCGTGATCGGCAGAAGCCATTCGAGCCCGGTGATCGCGCTGTTCGGGAACATCGCCTGCGGGAAGAGCATCAGCAGGCCCATGCAGATCGCCGAGCCGACGGCGGCGACGAGCAAGGCGTCCCATGCGATGCAGACGTGGGGCTTGTCGGTGTGGACAAGCTGCTGCGCCAGCCCCCGCTTGAGCCCAAGGGTCGCAAGCTGCGCCGCGAACTCGACGATCAGGACGGCGTAGGCAAAGCGGCCGAGCGCTTCCGCGCCGTAGATGCGGCCGGCGATGAACAGGAACGGCAGGCGCGCCGCCAGCCGGATGCAGAAACCGAAGAAGTTGATCCTTCCTCCGCGAGCCAGCGCCGCAAGGTCAGCGGGCGGCGACGGGTCGGTCGGCGATGCGCTCAATGCGCGGCGCCCCAATGCTCGCCCCAGCCGACTTCAACGTCGAGCGGGACGTCGAGCTCGAGGGCCGGCTCGGCGGCCGTTTCCATCACCCGGCGGACGACCGCAGCGGCTTCCTCCTCGCGGCCGTCGGGCACTTCGAACACCAGTTCGTCGTGCACCTGAAGGAGCATCCGCACGCCGTCGAGCCCGGCTTGAGCAAGCGCATCGTCCATGCGCGCCATCGCCCGTTTGATGAGGTCGGCGCTGGTGCCCTGGATCGGGGCGTTGATCGCGGCGCGCTCGGCGCCCCCGCGGATCGACGGATTGGGCGAGCGGATGTTCGGGTAGAAGTGCGTCTTCCGGCCGAAGAGCGTCTTCGTATAGCCGTGCTGGCGGACGAACTGGAGCGTTTCGTCCATGTACGCGCGGATTCCGGGGAAGCGCTCGAAGTAGCGGGCGATGATCGCCGAGCCTTCTTCCTTCGACACGCCCATGCGCGAGGCGAGGCCCCAGGCCGAGACGCCGTAGAGAATGGCGAAGTTCACCGTCTTCGCCTTGCCGCGCGTGTCGCGGTCGACGGTGCCGAACAGCTCCTCGGCGGTAATGTTGTGGATGTCGTCGCGGTTGCGGAACGCTTCCTTCAATTGGGGGACGTCGGCCATGTGCGCAGCGATACGCAGCTCGATCTGGCTGTAGTCCGCGCTCATCAAAACATGGCCGGGCTCGGCGACGAAGGCGTCGCGGATCTTGCGGCCCAGCTCGGTACGGATCGGAATGTTCTGCAGGTTCGGATCGTTCGACGACAGGCGGCCGGTCTGCGCTCCGGTCAGGCTGAAGCTGGTGTGGACCCGCCCCGTCTCGGGGTTGATCACCGCCTGCAGAGCGTCGGTGTAAGTGGAGCGAAGCTTGGTCAGCTGGCGCCAGTCGAGCACCAGACGCGCGCACTCGACGCCTTCGCCGGCGAGCCGCTCAAGCTCGTTGACGTCGGTCGAGTAATGGCCGCTCTTTCCCTTTCGGCCGCCTTTCAGGCCGAGGCGGCCGTAAAGCACGTCCCCGAGCTGCTGCGGCGAACCGATGGTGAAAGGCCCGCAGGCGGCTTCGTAGATGCGCTCCTCGAGCTTCGCGATCTCCTCTGAGAATTCGCGGCTCAATTTGGCGAGGTAGTCGCGGTCGACCTTCACGCCGCGGCGCTCCATTCGGCCGATGACCGGGATAAGCGGCTGGTCGACGCGCTTGTAGACCCGCTCGGCATGCTCGGTCGTCATGCGCGGCCTGAACCGGTGCCACAGGCGGAGCGCGATGTCCGCGTCCTCGGCGGCATATTCGGTCGCTTCCTTGAGCGGCACCTTGTCGAAGGTGATCTGCTTCGCGCCCGTCCCGCACAGCGACTTGAAGCTGATGCATTCGTGGTCGAACTGCGACTTGGCGAGGTCGGTGAGATTGTGGCCGAAGCTCCGTCCCGCATCCAGGTCGAAGCTCATCAGCATCGTGTCGTCGTACGGCGCGACATCGATGCCCGCCTTGTCGAACATCACCCAGTCATATTTGAGGTTGTGCCCGATCTTGAGCACCGCCGGGTCCTCGAGCAGCGGTTTCAGCCTCTCGAGAACGAGCTGCAGCGGAAGCTGGTTCGGCGTTTCCGAATAAAGGTCGACGCCAACATGGCCGACCGGAATGTAACAGGCGCGGTTGGGTGCGGTCGCAAGGCTGATACCCGCGAGCTTGGCGATGATGCAGTCGATGCAGTCGGTCTCGGTGTCGACCGCGACAACTCCCTGCGACCGCGCCTCGGCGATCCAGCGGTCGAGCGATGCCTCGTCGGTGACCGTCTCGTACTTCGAAAGGTCGACCTCGATCTTCTGCGGGCCTTCGGGCTCCAGCGACTTCGAAGGAGCAGTCGGCTTGCGATCCAGTGCCGCAATGACGTCATTCCTGACGGTTGCGCCGGTGTTCGGCGAGCCGCCGATCATCCGGTTGAGGAGCGACTTGAAGCCCTGGTCCTCGAGGAATGCCTTCAGCGGCTCGGGCGGGATGCCCTTGATCGCCAGATCCTCCAGCGGCTCGGGTAGCGGCGCATCGCAGACCAGCCGCACCAGCTCGCGCGACAGCCGCGCGTCGTCGGCATGCTCGATGAGGTTCTGCTTGAGCTTGGGCTTCTTGATCTGCTCGACCGCGGCGAGGACGCCCTCGACGCTGCCATATTCCTGGATCAGCTGGGTCGCCGTCTTGGGACCGACGCCGGGAACTCCGGGAACATTGTCGACGCTGTCGCCCA
>DASUVP010000219.1:0-4168 GCA_036378895.1 Sphingomicrobium sp. | reverse complement strand
ACCTATCACGGGCCCGGACAGCGCGTCGGCTACGTGATGCTCAACCTCGAAAAGCGGGGGCGAGACGTCCGGCGGTTGGTCCACTCGCTCGAAGGCTGGATCATCGCCACTCTGGCCGAGTTGGGGGTCTCCGCACATCGGGCAGAAGGGCGTATCGGCATCTGGGTCGGCGAAGGTGCCTCGGAAGCGAAAATCGCGGCGCTGGGCATCCGCATCAAGCGCTGGGTCACTCTCCACGGCATTGCGATCAACGTTTCGCCCGACCTTTCGCACTTCGGCGGCATCGTCCCCTGCGGCATCAGCGAGTTTGGTGTGACGAGCCTCCAAGCGCTTGGGAAAGAAATGCCACTAACGCGCGTTGATAGCGCTCTGAAACACTCTTTTCCCACGTTTCTCAAGGACTTGTCACAGTCGTGCAAAGTATCTTGATGGTGGAGAGCGCTTCAGACTATTGTGCGCGCGATTTGCGAAGTGGCCGCCGGCTGCTCCAGATCGGATAATCTAGGGAGTTTTGAATGCGTGCTCTTATCCTGGTCGCCGGTGCGGCCCTGGCGGTTTCGGCTTGCAGCAGCAACGAAGCCGCAGACAACACGATGAACGTTGACAACCTCGCCGTCGACAACCTGGTCGTTAACGACACGACCGCGATCGACGCGACGAACATGGACATGAACGCTGACGTGAACATGTCCATGAACGCCGACGCCAATGCGGCTGACGCGACCGTCGACGCCAACGCGACGACCAACAACGCGATGTAAGTCGCCGGCGCTCCTTCGGGAGTGCTGACTTAAAGAGGCTGCCGGCTCGTCCGGCAGCCTCTTTTTTTACGTCCGCGCTAGGGCAGCCCGATCAGCTTGTGGGTCTGCAGCGACAGGCGCCAGCGCGGCCGCTCCATGACCAGCCTGATCGCCGCCTGCAGCGCTTCCTCGCGCCGCTCGCAGTCCATCGGCTGAATGAGGAAATTGGCGAAGTCCCATTGCTCCAGCGCTGCCGGGTCGATTCCCTCCTGCGGCCAGACCAGCTTGAGCTCGTCGCCGCTTCGCTGCACCACATCCGTTCCAGCCTTCGGGCTGATGCACAACCAGTCGATACCCTCGACGGCGGACAAGGTGCCGTTGCTCTCGACGGCAACCCGGAAGCCCCGATCGTGAAGCGCCTCGACCAGTTCGAGGTCTAGCTGAAGCATCGGCTCGCCGCCGGTGATGACCACGAGCCGCTGTCCTTCGCCTTTCCCCCAGATCGAGACGACCCGGTCGGCGAGCACCTCCGCATCGGCGAACTTGCCCCCGCCCTCGCCGTCGGTGCCGACGAAATCCGTGTCGCAGAAATTACATTGGGCGCTCGCGCGCTCCTGCTCCCTTCCCGACCACAGGTTGCAGCCGGCAAAGCGCAGGAAGACCGCGCGGCTGCCCGACTGAACCCCCTCGCCCTGGAGCGTGAGGAAGCATTCCTTCACCGCGTACGCCATCAGTCGTCGCCCGCGACCATCGCATAGCGCGTCGGGTCGGGAAGGCTCGCCTCGGCGAAGCCCTTGGATCGCAGCCGGCAGGCATCGCACAATCCGCAATGGCTTCCGTCGGGAAGCGGGTCGTAACAGCTGTGGCTCATCGCGACGTCGAGCCCGAGACGGGCGGCTTCGCGCGCGATCTCGGCCTTGGTCATCTCCTGCAGCGGAGCGTGGATCGTAATCGCTTCGCCTTCCGATCCTGCCTTCGTCGCCACCCGGACAAGCCGCTCGAAACCGGCGATGAACTCCGGCCGGCAGTCCGGGTAGCCGGAATAATCGAGCGCGTTCACGCCGATGAACAGGTCGCGCACGCCCTCCGCCTCCGCCCAGGCAAGCGCCAGGCTCAGGAAGACGAGGTTCCGTGCCGGAACGTAGGTAATCGGGATTCCCGGCTGGACGCCGTCCTTCGGAACGTCCGCGTCGCTGGTGAGCGCCGATCCGCCGAACGCCCTAAGATCGAGCGGAAGGATGAAGTGGCGGTCGGCGAGGACCTCCGCGATTCGGCGCGCTGCCTCGATCTCGACGCGATGGCGCTGATTGTAATCGATGGTGAGCGCAAGGACCTCAAAGCCCTGCTCACGCGCGAGCGCGGCGCAGACCATCGAATCGAGTCCCCCGGAAAGGAGGAGGACTGCCTTGCGTGTGTCGCGGGTCGTCATGGCGGCGCCCTCTAGGCGCTAGACCAAGACAAAAGAAGGGCCGCCCATCCTTGGACAGGCGGCCCAGTTCCGGGCCGAAGCCCGTTTGGGAGGAAAGCGTGCCGAATCCGGCACAGGCCCTTCCTAAACGGCCGAGGTTAAACCCTTGCTTAATGGAACGAGAAAAACTTCAACAATTCCCGATTCTTCGCGCCTGAAGAACGTAATGGAACGGCGCATTGTCGGAGATGCCCTGGGTCTCGATCCGGAGCGACCGGGGCGTGATCAGCTCGACCGTGGACTGGCCGAACGCGCCGCCGGCGCAGGTGTAATGGATTTCGGCCCTGGCCTGTTGGTTGCGGATGACGTTGCGCGAGCAGCTCGCCCGCAAATTCTCATATTGAGCGAGGACGATCGGATCGGGGACGCAGATGTTGCGCCGGCCGCCGTTGGCGCGGCTGACCTCCCACAATCCGCCGCTGGTCTGCGTGAAGACGGCCGGACGAACGGCCGCGACCAGCGCGACGAACAGCGTTGCTGCCCCGCCAGCTCGAATCATCGCTCGTACAGACCGGTTCACCGCTCCCGTTTAGCATGAAAAGCTTAACGGATGGGAGACGGTTGCTCCGGTCAGGACACGTCTTCGAGGGTGATCGGGAAGCTCGTCGAGCAGAAGGCGCAGTCGACGGTGATCAGACCGTCCGGGCCGACCATCGCCTGGCGCTCGTCTTCCGGAAAGCGTGCAATGACCGAACGCACATAGTCCGGGTCGCAGCGGCAGCCGCGCCTCAGATGGACCGGCGTGAAGGTGCGCACCTCGGCTTCCTCGTGGAAAAGCCGCCAGATCAGGTCGTCGAGCGCGAGCCCGGGATCGGTCAGCTCCTCGGGCTTCACCGAGCCAGCGAGGATCGCAACGTGCGGCCAATCCGGATGATCGAGCTGAGTGTGGATCCGCTCGCGGCCCTCCTCGCCTTCCGGCAAGTGCTGGAAGAGCAGCCCGCCCGCGAGCCAGCGGCCGTCCCGCTTTTCGGCGGCCAGCCGGACGAGGCTCGGGATCTGCTCGGATTGCGCGAAATAGCTCTGCGCCGCCTGCGCGAGGCTGTCGCCCTCCAGCGGCACGATGCCCTGGTAGCGCTCGTCCACCATCGGCTGGTCGAAAGTGATCGCCAGATAGCCCTTGCCGAACAAGGCGAAGAGAGACGGATTCGGCCCTGCGTCCGCCAGCCGTGCCGGATCGTGGCGGACGTAGCCGCGAAGCTCCCCACCCAGATAGTCGCAGACGAGCAGGTCGATCGCCCCATTCTCGGTCTGCGCCTGGAGCGTCATCTGGCCCTGCGGGTCCTTGAGAAGCGACCCGAGCAATGCCGTCAGCGTGAGCGCTTCGGCCAGCAGCCTCTCGACGACCGACGGATATTTATGCGCCGAGAGGATCTCGTCGAGAACGGGCCCGAGGCGCGCGGCGCGGCCGCGCGCGTCACGCGCGGGGATGGTGACGCCAATCGCGACGTCCAGGCTCAGTTCCTCTGTCGGCATGGTGTCTAGATAGGTGAGGCGCCCGCCCCTTCCAACCGCTCAAGCGGCGGCGGCGGGAACCTCATATTGCGCCGCGGCCGCAGACAGGCCCTCGACGAACTCCTTGATGTGGCTTTCGTCGATGATCAGCGGCGGTAGCACGCGCATCACATTGTCGCCCGCGGCAACCGTCAGGAGCCCTTGGCCGCGCAGCCAGTTCACGAAGGCGCGGCTGTCGGTCTTCATCTTGATGCCGAGCATCAGCCCCTTGCCGCGGACGCTTTCGAACAGATGGTCGTGGTTCGGGATCATCTGCTCGAGCGCGGAGCGGAGCCGCTCGCCCTTCGAGCGGACGTTGGCGAGGAATTCCTCGTTCGCCACCAGGTCGAACACCGCCTGACCCGCGGCCATCGCCAGCGGATTGCCGCCATAAGTCGATCCGTGCGTTCCGATGACCATCCCGGCCGCCGCCTTCTCGGTGGCGAGGCACGCGCCCAGCGGGAAGCCG
>DASUVP010000218.1:0-2152 GCA_036378895.1 Sphingomicrobium sp. | reverse complement strand
CTCCCAGCGCGGTCGATAGATGCAGCGTATGCATAAGGGCCGCGCTGGCGATGACCGCGAAAAGGCCGGCGACGACGAACAGCTCGCGCTCACCGAGGCGGCCGACCAGCCGGAACAGAGGATTGAGGATATAGCGCCCGGCTAGGACCAAGCCGACGATCGCACCGACCGTGTAGAGCGCAAGCATCCCGCCGGAGGGCGCGGTCGGATCGGCGGGCGCCCGCGACATGGCCGCGATGATCGTGATCATCGGGACGATGGAGAGGTCCTGGAAGAGCAGGACGGAGAAGGCGCGCTCCCCTCGCGGATGGTTGAGCTGGCCGGTGCCGCGAAGCATCGGCAGCACCTGCGCCGTCGACGACAGGGCCAGCGGGAGGCCGATGGCGATGCTCGCCTCATAGCTGAAACCGAGCGTGAATCGGATCAGCGCCGCCAGCGCGACACCACAGACCAAAACCTGCATCAGGCCGAGGCCGAATATGTCCTTCCTCAGCCGCCACAGGCGGTTCGGGTTGAGCTCGAGCCCGACGAGGAACAGCAGGAGCGCAATGCCGATTTCCGACACCGCCATGATCGAATCGGCCTCCCCGATCAGGCCAAGCGCCTGCGGGCCGATGATCGCTCCGCCAACGATGTAGCCGAGCGTCGCCCCGAGCCCTAGCTTGCGGAAGATGGTGACGAAGACGAGCGCTGCGCCGAGCATGAGCGCGCCGTCCATGAGCAAATTGCTGGCGGCGACCTCGGCGGCGGGCGCGCCCGTCATCCGCGACCGCTCATCGCCGCGAGCAGGGCCTTAAACGGAAGAAGGATCGCCCCGTGGCGCGACCGGCGCGACCGCGCTGGTGCAAGCGCTACGAGGCCGGGCCAGCTTCCCGGGTCATCGCGGGTGCTGGACAGCCAGCTCTCCAGCTCCTCGACCGCCCTGGCGACATCTCCAGCCGAACGGCCCAGCGCCGAAGCTTCGAGCAGGCTCGCGCTGGCCTGCCCGAAGGCGCAGGCATGCACCTCCTGCGTCAAGGCCGCGACACGATCGTCCTCATCAACCTGGACGCTGAGCCTCACCGTGCTGCCGCAGGTCGGGGAACGCTGCTCGGCGGAACCGTCGACGCGGTCCAGCTCGCGCGGAGCGGAAAGCGAGGCTGCAAGCCGCAGGATCTCGGTCGTGTAGAGCGGTACGTTCATTCCTTCCGCCATGTGGTGCCGGAAGCGCTGTCCTCCAACACGATGCCTTCCGCCTTCAACTCGTCGCGGATGCGATCGGCGGTAGCAAAGTCGCGGTTCTTCTTCGCCTCGGCCCGCTCGGCAATGCGGCTTTCGATCTCTTCTTCAACAATCGACGACGAGATCATTGGAGGAAATATCTCCGATGGGGATTCCCCCAACGGCGGATAGACGGACTGGGTCAGTCGACCCTTCGCCCAGTTCTCGCCGGTATTCGCGAGCAAGCCCATTAGCGCCGCGCTGGCCTTCAAGTGTGCGGGCTCTTCAATCGCCATCAAACGCGCTAGCGCCAGCGGAGTGTTGAGGTCGTCTCTCAAAGCTTCAACCACGTCATCATCCGGTTCGGACGGCTCAGCGTCGCCGAGCGCACGATACATTCGATCCAAGTTGGTCTTCGCCTGGGCAACCACCTCATCCGTCCAGCTCAAAGGCTGGCGATAATGCGCCGACAGCAGCGCCAACCGCAGCGTTTCCCCGCGATGGCCCTGCGCCAGAAGCTCGGTCGGAGTGACGATGTTGCCGAGCGACTTGGACATCTTCTCGCTGCCCATGTCGACGAAGCCGTTGTGCACCCAGTAGCGCGCGAGCGGAATGCCGCCATGAGCACAGCGGCTCTGGGCGATTTCGTTCTCGTGGTGCGGGAAGATCAGGTCGAGCCCGCCGCCATGAATGTCGATCGTCTGCCCCAGGTGCGCACGGATCATCGCCGAACATTCGATGTGCCAGCCGGGGCGCCCGCGACCCCACGGGCTATCCCAGCCGATCACGCCGTCCGCGCTCGGCTTCCACAGCACGAAGTCGGCGGGGTCGCGCTTGTAGGGCGCTACCTCGACGCGCGCTCCCGCAAGCATCGCCTCGCGGTCGCGGCGGCTGAGCGCGCCATAGTCGGGGTCCGACGGCACGTGGAACAGCACATGGCCTTCCGCCTCAT
>DASUVP010000217.1:0-12700 GCA_036378895.1 Sphingomicrobium sp. | reverse complement strand
CCCTGGGCGCTCGAGGTGGCGCCCGTGATCGGTAAGCTGGGCAAATGGGCGGCCCGGAGCCCTCTTCACGATCCGACGCTTCCGCTCAGCCACGCGGCGATCATGATGTCGCTTCAAACGATGATCGATGTCGAACGAGCGCGGGGCATCGAAGGTCGCTTCGGCTTCCGTTTCGGCGAGATCGGCTATTCCGCGACGCTGCGCGACGGCGAACTGCATGTCGTGCGCGGTGTAACGGACGCCAATGACGTGGTGATGACGACGACGCCGGAAGGGCTGGCGGCCGTCATCTACGGCGGGGCGCCCCTTGATTCGATCGGGATCGAGGGCGCCATCGCTCTCGCCCGGCACTTCGTCACGCTCTTCCCGCTCCCGGACAAGGCCGGCTGAGCGTCAACCCATCTTATTGAGACACCCGCAGCCTTGCCGTAAGGCTTCAACCAATGACCGAACTATCCAATGTGAAGCCCGAGAGCCGGGCCGAGACCGTCCTCGCTACGCCCGACAAGATGGCGAAGATCCGCGACCTGTTCGGGATCGATAGCGACCTCGAGGTACCCGCCTTCAGCGAGGCCGACGAGCGCGTCCCCGACCTCGACCCGGCCTACGTCTTCGATCCGGACACGACCCTCGCGATTTGCGCGGGCTTCGCGAAGAACCGCCGGGTGATGGTTCAGGGCTATCACGGCACGGGCAAATCGACGCACATCGAGCAGGTGGCGGCGCGGCTGAACTGGCCGCTCATCCGGATCAACCTGGACGCGCATATCAGCCGAATCGACCTCGTCGGGCGCGATGCGATCGTCCTCAAGGACGGCCAGCAGGTGACCGAGTTCCGCGAAGGCTTGCTGCCCTGGGCGCTGCAGCATCCGGTTGCCCTGGTGTTCGACGAATATGACGCAGGCCGGCCGGATGTCATGTTCGTCATTCAGCGCGTGCTGGAGACCGAGGGCAAGCTCACTTTGCTCGACCAAAACCGGGTGATCCGGCCCAACCCCTTCTTCCGGCTGTTCGCGACGACGAACACGATCGGCCTGGGCGACACGACGGGCCTCTATCACGGCACTCAGGCGATCAATCAGGGTCAGATGGACCGCTGGAACATCGTCACGACGCTCAATTATCTGCCCGCCGCGGTCGAGGCCCAGATCGTCCTCGCCAAGTCGGGCGAGTATGACAGTCCCGACGGCAAGGAGACGGTCGAGAAGATGATCAAGGTCGCGGATCTGTCGCGGCAGGGGTTCGTCAACGGCGACATTTCGACTGTCATGAGCCCGCGGACGGTGATCAGCTGGGCGCAGAACGCGCTCATCTTCGGCGACGTCGGCTTCGCCTTCCGGGTCACCTTCCTCAACAAGTGCGATGAGTCCGAGCGTCCGCTGATCGCGGAATATTATCAGCGCGTGTTCGGAACGGACCTTCCCGAGAGCGTCGCTTCCAGGGCGAGCTAGGTCGCGTAAGCACCACGAGGAATGGCAGAGCGCACCCCAGTCGACGAATTCCGCCGGGCCCTCGCCGGAGCTTCGCGGGCGATCGCCCGCGATCCGGAGGTCGAGGTGGTTTTCGCGTCGGAGCCGGCGCCTGCTTCGGGCAAGACAGCCCGTGTTCCTTCGCCGGGCCCGTCATTGCAGCGCAAGCTCGTAGCTGAGGCGCGCGGCGCGGCGGATTCGGTGGCTCTGAGGCTGCGGCACCATGACGAGCGCCTGCATTCCCATGGCGCTCCGCTCGACCCTGAAGCGCGGGCGGTTTTCGACGCGCTGGAGACGGCGCGAGTGGAAGCACTCGGCGCCCGGACGATGAGCGGCGTCCGCGAGAATCTCGCGGAGCTGACTGAAGCCCGGGTTCGCGGCGACGCCATCTTGCGAGCCCGGAGTTCCGACGAAGTGCCGCTGGCGACCGCGATCGGCCTGCTTGCCCGCGAGCGCCTGTCGGGCGGAGCGCCGCCGCTTGCCGCGCGCCCGGGGCTCGACCTCGTCGCGCCTTGGATCGAGGAGAAAGCCGGGGTCGAGCTGGACGCCCTCGAGATGACGATCGACGACCAGGCGGCGTTCGCGAAGGTCGCGCGCCGGCTGCTCGAGGATCTCGACCTCGCCGCGGCGACCGACTTTACCGAAGAGCCTCCCGAGACCGGCGGCGAGGACGAGGAGGGCGACGAGGGCGGCGCCGAAGACGGCGACGACGACAGCGAAAGCGGCGCTTCGACCGACCAGTCCGAGATGCGCTCCGAGCAGATCGAAGACGAAGGCGATGGCGATACCGCGCCGCAGGAAATGGAGCTCGGCGAGGACGAGCTCGCGGACGGCGACGAGACGACCGAAAGCGCGCACGCGGCTCCGGCGCGCCGCAACTGGGACCTCTCGCCGGAGACCGACTACAAGCCCTTCACCGAGCGCTTCGACGAGACCGTCGAGGCGAACGAGCTATGCGATGACGATGAGCTCACCCGCCTTCGCGCCTATCTCGACCAGCAGATGGGCGGCCTCCACAATGTCGTGACCCGGCTCGCCAACCGGCTGCAGCGGCGGCTGATGGCGCAGCAGGCCCGCAGCTGGGACTTCGACCAGGAGGAGGGGTTGCTCGATGCTGCGAGACTGGCGCGGGTCGTGGTCAACCCGATGCACTCGCTGAGCTACAAGGTCGAGCGGGACACGGAATTCCGCGACACCGTCGTCAGCCTGCTGATCGACAATAGCGGCTCGATGCGCGGCCGGCCGATCGCCATCGCGGCCATCTGCGCGGACATTCTTGCCCGGACGCTGGAGCGGGTCGGAGTCGCGAGCGAGGTGCTCGGCTTTACGACCCGGGCGTGGAAGGGTGGGCAGAGCCGCGAGCAGTGGCTCGCCGACGGACGGCCGCCGAACCCGGGCCGCCTGAACGACCTCCGGCA
Organism: Sphingomicrobium sp.; assembly: GCA_036378895.1. GTDB lineage: Bacteria > Pseudomonadota > Alphaproteobacteria > Sphingomonadales > Sphingomonadaceae > Sphingomicrobium. The sequence goes on along the minus strand of DASUVP010000217.1, from coordinate 9,813 downwards.
CATCATCTACAAGCGCGCCGACGAGCCCTATCGCCATGCCCGGCGCCACCTCGGGCTGATGATGCGCGAAGGGCTGCTCAAGGAGAATATCGACGGCGAGGCGCTGCTCTGGGCGCACAACCGGCTGATTGCGCGCGCCGAAGAGCGGCGGATCCTGATGGTGATTTCCGACGGGGCGCCGGTCGACGATTCGACGGCGTCGGCCAATGGCGGGACTTATCTGGAACGCCACCTGCGGCAGGTGATCGACTGGATCGAGCGCCGCTCGACCGTCGAGCTCGTTGCCATCGGAATCGGGCACGACGTGACCCGCTACTATAGCCGTGCGGTGACGATCATGGATGCGGAGCAGCTGGGCGGAGTGATGATCGAGCAGCTCGCCCGGCTGTTCGAAACGGCCTAGCCGAAGCGAGGTTGGGCCCGGTGCATCTCTGCACCGGGCCCCCCTCGATACGCGACGCGAGGGATACTCGACCGTTGCCGGCCATTCGGGTGACTCGGAAAAGGGGAAAACCTCGTCACTTGAGAGACTTATGGATGATTCGGGCTTCACCGAAGCTGAACAAACATCGCAACGAATGTTCAGGAAAGTGGGCCCCCGTCACAAGATATTGCGACGTGTTCGCAACAAGCTATGACTTGCCCATGAGCCCATCAGCAGTCCGCCTCCGCAGCCTTTGGTTTCAAGTGCACAAGTGGCTGGGGATTACGCTCGCCATCCTCGTCATCCCGATCTCCCTGACCGGGGCGGCTCTGGTTTGGCACGATTGGCTGGACGAGCAGATCAACCCGCAGCGTTTTCCGGAGGTCACCGCACGCCTGCTGGAGCCCACCGTCTATGCCGCGGCCGCTGTGAAGATCGCACTTCCAGGCGAACGGGTTACGACGATCAGGCTGCCCGAGAAGAAGGGAGCCGTTCAGGTAGTGCTGACCAAGCCCTTGCCCGGCGGTGGACGACGAACCCATGCGATCGCGTGGATCGATCCCAAGTCCGCGGAGCCGATCGAGCGGGTGGGCAACCGCGAGGGCGTGCTGAGCGTGATGCATGTCCTGCACGGAAGTCTGATGGTCCCGGGAGTAGGGCGAAAGATTGTCGGCTTCATCGGCGTGGGGATGCTGCTGTCATCGCTGACCGGACTCTGGCTGTGGTGGCCGCTCAAGGGCAGCATCCGCCGGGGCTTGCGCTGGAATCGCCGGCCGGATCTCAACTCCAACCTTCATTTTCAGGCGGGATTCTGGATTTCGCTGCCCCTGGCGGTGCTCTCATTGACCGGCGTATGGATTTCGTTTCCCGGCTTCTTCGCCGGTATCCGGGCCGGTCCGCCGGGCACAGGTCCTGCCGTCGTCGAGCAGACCAGGCTCACGCCCGAGCAGGCGCTGGCGGCGGCTCAGCCGCTTGCACGCGGAAGCGCAGCATCGATTTCCTGGCCGACGGACGAGAAACCGGAATGGCTTGTGACGATCAGGGGCGAGGGTAAGCCTCGCGAGGTGAAGGTCGCGGACGCGGACTCCGGCGCCCAGCTCGTTCCCGCCAAACCGGAGACGCTGATCCGCACCATGCGGCGGATTCATGACGGCACGGAAATGCCGCTCGCCTGGCGGATCATCATCTTTGTCGGCGGGATCCTGCCGGCGCTTCTTGCGGTGACCGGGATCCTGATGTGGCTGCGCATGCGCAGGCGCCGCGAACGGCACCGGGGCAGCATGGCTGCTTTGGCAGAAGCCGACGCTTTGGCGAACTAGCGGCCGCCCGAAGCGGCCGGCGGTAGTTAGGCCGCGGCCTGAGCCTTCTTGGCGATCTCGCGCTTCAGCTTGCGGACCTTCGGCGACAGCTTGTCGTCGCTGGTCTTCAGCAGCCAGTTGTCGAGCCCGCCGACATGCTCGACCGAACGCAGGCCGTGCGTCGAAACGCGCAGCTTCACGCTCTGACCCAGCGCATCGGAGATCAAGGTGACGTTCTGCAGGTTGGGCAGGAACGTCCGCTTGGTCTTGTTATTGGCGTGGGAAACATTGTGTCCCACCTGACGGCCCTTGCCGGTCAGCTCGCAAACGCGCGACATGATGTTTGATCCTGATTCGTGAAAACGAGCCACTCAAAGAGGGCCCGGAAAGCCGTGGCCCGATAGCCACTGAGCCGTTGCGCGTCAACACTTGCGGGGAAACCGAGCGAACAGCAATTGCGTTATGTCGGTAGGCCTACGTTGAAATGGGAAACCGATGCGCGCCATTATCCTCATCCTGATCCTGGCCGTGATCGGCCTCATCATCCTCGTTGCGACGGGCTTGCTGGACATCAACCAGACGCGTCCGGCCGAAGCGCCCGCCGTGTCGGTCACCCAGGAAGGCGTGTCCGCGACGGGCGGTCAGACGCCCGCTTTCGATGTCGAAACGGGCACTGTCAGCGTCGGCGCCAATGAGGCGAACGTGAAGGTCCCGGTCCCGACCGTCCGGGTCAATCCCGCCGACGGCAATGCCGCGCAGCCCGCGACCAACAACGCGCAATAGAGCGGCCGCATCGACAGTCTCTGCGCCATGCGCTAGCCGCCCCGGCGTGAGCTTCCCTCTCCCGCCGCCGATGCGCCGAGCGCTCGATCTCGCTCGCGAGGCTGCCAAGGACGGCGAAGTCCCGGTCGGTGCGGTCGTCACCAGGGGAGATGAGATCCTCGCCGAAGCGCGCAACGCCATGCGCGGCAGCATCGATCCGACCGCCCATGCCGAAATCGTCGCCATTCGCGAAGCTGCAGCCAGTCTCGGCCAGCCACGCCTCGACGGCTGCACGATCTGGGTGACGCTGGAGCCTTGCGCGATGTGCGCTGGAGCCATGGCGCTGGCCCGCGTGGAAGCCGTCCGGTTCGGCGCGGAAGACCCCAAAGGCGGAGGAGTGATCCACGGTGCCCGCGTCTTCAGCCAGCCGACCTGCCATCACCGGCCCGACGTCCTCGGTGGTATCGGCGAGGCGGAATCGGCCGATTTGCTACGGCGATTTTTCGAGGGACGACGCTGATTCGAGAGCATGGTTTCGCGGCCGGATCGATCCGGGCTTGTGAACAAAAGCGCTCATCGGCATTTATCAGCGAGACGCAATGAGCGATCCCTCCCCAATCCCCTGGTTCGACGTCGTCATCATCCTCGCGCTGGTGGCGATCAACGGCGTGCTGTCGATGAGCGAGCTGGCGATCGTTTCCTCGCGAGACGCGCGGCTGAAGGCGATGGCCAAGAGCGGCAGCAGCGGGGCGCAGTGCGCGCTCGGCCTGGCCTCCAATCCGGGCCGTTTCCTTTCGACGGTCCAGATCGGGATCACGCTCGTCGGCATTCTCGCCGGCGCCTATTCCGGGGCGACGCTCGGCGGGCCGGTCGGGGAACGCATTGCCCTGCTGGGGACCGATCCGGAGACCGCTCAGACGATCGGGTTCGCCATCGTCATCGTGCTCACCACCTTCGCATCGGTCGTCATCGGCGAGATCGTGCCCAAGCAGTTTGCGCTGCGCTCGCCCGAGCCCATCGCGGTCATTGTCGCCCGGCCGATGCGCTGGCTCTCGACGGCCACCGGCCCGATCGTTTGGCTGCTAGACCAGACCAGCAAGCTGATCTTCAGGCTGATTGGTCTCAACCGCGAGTCCGAGAATACGGTGACTGCCGAGGAGCTTCACCTGGTGGTCGCGGAAGCGCAGACGGCTGGCGTCCTCGAGGAGAGCGAGCGAGCCATCATCTCCGGCATCGTCCGCCTGGCCGACCGCCCCGTGCGCGAGGTCATGACGCCGCGGACCGAGGTCGATTGGATCGACGTGAATGCTTCGCTTGAGGAGCTTCACGCCGCGCTGGAGGAGATTCCGCACAGCCGGATTCCCGTTGCCGAGGGCTCGGCGGACAATGTCATCGGCGTGCTCCAGACGCGCGACCTAGTCCAAACACTGCTCGACGGCCGCGAGATCAACCTGCGCGAACTGACTCGATCAGCCCCGGTAATACCGGACCTAATGGATGCGATGGACGCACTGGTCGTGCTCCGCTCCGCGGACGTGCCCCTAGCGCTGGTGCACGACGAATACGGGCATTTCGACGGGATCGTCACGCCTGGAAGCATCCTCGCCGCGCTCGCCGGGGCGTTCGCGCACGATGTCGAGGAGGACGAACCGCCGCTGGTCGAGCGCGAGGATGGGAGCTGGCTGGTTTCGGGCGCCGCGAGCGCCGACTTGCTCCCCGATCGCCTCGGTGTGAACCTACCGCATGACCGGGACTATTCGACGGTCGCGGGGTTCGCTTTGTCCGTCCTCAAGCATCTTCCGCAGACCGGCGAGACGTTCAACCATGACGGCTGGAAATTCGAAGTCGTAGACATGGACGGACGCAAGATCGACAAATTGCTCGCCTCGCGGCCCAAGCGGCGTTCACGCGAGCAGGAACCCGCGACCGTCGAGCAGGGCTAGCGGAACGGCGCAATCAGCGCTCGCCCGATGGGAAGCCAGGCCTCCGTCTCGACGAAATAGTCCGCGTTCAGCCGAAAGAGATGAACCGCCAATCCGACTGCCATGATCCCGTAGAGTCGGCGGCAGACAAACGCGTCGTAGGCGATGGCGATGAGCAGCGGTGCGAGGTTCAGCGGCTCCCATAGCAGCGGGCTTTCAATCCCGGTGCGGCCGACCAGTCGGCCGAGACCGACGACAGCGATCGAGAAGGTCGCAAGGAAGATTGCCCGCTTGTGGAGATCGGATTTGCGCCGATAAGCGACCGCGGCGGCGAGGAAACCGGCGAAATAGACCATGTCGATCGTCGGGAAGAAAACGAAGGCGGCGGCATGCTCGAAGTCATTTTCACGAACTCCTCGCCGTGCAGCAAGCGTGCCCGCCGCGAACAGGCCGACGGCCGCAATGGCGAAGCCGTACCCAGCTAGCCACGGCCCGAGCCTGACGTGAACGCGCGCAAAGCCCGTCATGATCAGGCTGGCCTGCGAGATGAAGAATAGCAGCCAGACGGTGAACAGGCCCGCGTGCAAATGGATGAGCCAGAATTGCGTCGTTTCGGCCGGGACACGCCCGAGGGCTGCGCTCAAATATTGCGGCCAGAACCCGCCCAGCGCGAGCACCAGCATGACAAGGCCGAGAAAAGTGAAGAAAGGAGACTTCCGAAGAATTCGGCTGCTCTCCGGTCTCGAAATCGTCGCGGCTGTCGTGCTCACGGGCGCCCCCTGCCGGGCACCCTGATAACATGAGCTATTGAACTAGCTAAGCGCTCAGAGCTTGCCGAAGCGGGCTTCGAACCCCTCGATGTCACCTCTACTCAGATAATCGGCCTGCTCGATGATCCGGTCGCGCTGCAGTCTGCCGCGGAATGGCCCGAGTTGTCGGTCGAGGCGCTCGATCTCGGCGGGAGTGAGTTGCGCGAGCTGCTCGAACCGGAAGAAGCCGTTTTCGTGAAGGACTTCCGCGAATTTGGGTCCGACGCCTTTCATGCGTGTGAATTGATCTTTGGTTTCGCCGCCAGCCAAGGCTTCGTGAACTGGAGCGCGAAGGATTTCACCGGTGACGTCGCTAGTCGCGGCGGCGGCCTCGCCGGTGAGACCGCGCCCCTCTGCCTCGGGCCTGGGATCCACCATGTGCGGCCGGAGGGGCGTCGAATCGCCCAGCTGGACGCGCTGGCGCGGCCGAAGCAGCAGGATCGCGATGATCGCGATGACGATGACCGCGAGGATGATCAGCCAGAGATTGTCACCAAGGTTCATCACCAACTCCATTGGGCGCGCGAGCGACGGCGAAGCTCGAGCAAATAGGCCAGGACGAGTCCTATTCCAAAGCTTAGGAGCGCCACCAGTTCTACCTCGGCGACCAGCGGCAGTCCGGACTTGCGACCGTCCCATCGCGCGTTCGCGACGCCCGGGACCACCTTCATGATCCGGACCAGTTCCCCTCGCTGGAAGTCGTCCGCCGGGCCGGAAAGCAAAACGGTCCGGGCCACGGGCGCCCGCTGCGTACGAGCCTGAAACTGGGTCACTTCATAATTGACCAGCACCTGTCTGGCCTCGCGGTCGACGGCAGCCGCGAAACGCTCGCCGGCTCCGGCGGGCCCGACCCAGGCGAAGCCGGCGAGCAGGGTCACCACAACGCCGGCAGCCAGTATCAACGTACGCTTGAGCGATCGGCGTCTCCGGAAGGCGAAAGCGCCGGAAATGACGCCGAACACGACGGCCCCTGTTACTGCGGGCCAGAACTGATCCCAGAGAAAGTTCACGCCTCTTCCCGCTGCAATTCCCGCCAGCCGATGTCGGTCCGGTGGAAGCCGTCGGCGAAATCGATCTGGTCGACCGCGCGATAGGCGCGGGCCCGGGCATTGGCGAACGTCTCGGCGACCGCGGTCACCGCAAGGACGCGCCCGCCTTTGGCGACGAGGTCGCTCCCCGATCGCGCAGTGCCCGCGTGGAACACGGTCACGCCTGGAATCTGCTCGGCGGCTTCGAGCTCGCGGATCAAGCCGCCGCCCTTCGGCGTCCCCGGGTAGCCGTGTGCCGCCACGATCACTGTGACTGCGTGGTTCGGGGACAGCTCGGGCCTCGCGTCCGGGAGACGGCCCGTCGCAACCGCCTGGAGAATCTCCGCGAAGTCGCCTTCGATACGCGGCATGATTGCCTCGCATTCGGGATCGCCGAAGCGGACATTATATTCGATCAACTTGGGTCCCTCGGTGGTCAGCATCAGGCCGGCGTAGAGGATCCCCGAAAAAGGCGTACCCGCCTCGGCGAGCGCCCTCACGGTCGGAAACACAATCTCGTCCATCGCCCGCCGCTCGAGTTCGGGCGTGAGCACGGGGGCCGGGCTGTACGCGCCCATTCCGCCCGTGTTCGGACCGGTGTCGCCTTCCCCGACGCGCTTGTGGTCCTGCGCAGACGCGAGCGGAATTGCCGTCTCGCCGTCGACGAGCGCGAACAGGCTCGCTTCCTCACCCTCGAGAAATTCTTCGATGACCATCGGCCCATCACCGGCGGCATCGATGGCGGCTTCCGCTTCGTCGCGGCTCATTGCCACGGTTACGCCCTTGCCGGCGGCGAGCCCGTCGGCCTTGATCACCACCGGGATCGGGAATCGCTTCAGCGCGTCGTGCGCTGCCTGGGTGGTCTCGACGCGCAAGTAGCCGGCGGTCGGAATCCCGTTGGCCGCGCAAAGGTCCTTGGTGAAGCCCTTGGACCCTTCGAGCTGCGCAGCCGCGGCGTTGGGGCCGAAAACAGCAAAGCCGGCGTTCCGCAGCGCGTCGCCCACGCCCGCCACCAGCGGGGCCTCGGGGCCGATGACCACGAGATCGATGCTCCGATCCTTCGCGAGATCGGTCACGGCTTGGGGGTCGCACGGGTCGAGCGCGATGCATTCGGCCCAGCGCGCTATGCCCGGGTTGCCGGGGGCGGCGACCAGCGCGTCGCAGCTCGGCGATTGCCTCAGCCGCCACGCGAGCGCATCTTCACGCCCACCCGAACCCAGAAGCAGGATGTTCATGGATCTCCCCGAAGACAGCGGTGGCGGCCTGTTAGCCGAGGCCAAGGCCGGCGACAACGCGCCCGCGCTGTCTGTCACCGAGCTGTCGATGTCGCTCAAGCGGACGATCGAGACGTCGTTCGGCCGGGTGCGCGTGCGTGGCGAGATTTCCGGCTTCAAGCGCCACGCGTCGGGCCATTGCTATTTCTCGCTGAAGGACGAGGGCGCCTGCATGGACGCCGTCGTCTGGCGCAGTAGCGCCCAGGCTCTGGCGTTCCGGCCGGAAGATGGCGCCGAAGTAATCGCGACCGGAAAGCTCACCACCTATCCAGGCCGGTCGAAATATCAGATCGTCGTCGAGCGCATGGAGCTCGCGGGTGAGGGCGCCCTCATGGCGCTGCTCGACAAGCGCCGGCGGGCTTTGGCCGCCGAAGGCCTGTTCGACGAGGGGCGCAAGCGCAGGCTGCCATTCCTGCCGCGGATCATCGGCGTGGTCACCTCGCCGACGGGCGCTGTGATCCGCGATATCCTCCATCGCCTGGAAGACCGCTGTCCGACGCATGTGATCGTCTGGCCGGTGCCGGTGCAGGGCGAGGGCGCTTCGGCGAAGATCGCGGCCGCGATCCGGGGCTTTGCGTCGGTAGAGCCGCGTCCCGATCTGCTGATCGTCGCCCGCGGCGGCGGCTCGATCGAGGACCTGTGGGCCTTCAACGAGGAAGAAGTGGTCCGTGCCGCTGCCGAGAGCCCGATCCCGCTGATTTCGGCCGTAGGGCACGAGACCGATACGACCCTCATCGACTTCGCGTCCGACAGGCGCGCGCCGACTCCGACGGCGGCGGCGGAGATCGCGGTGCCCGTCCGCGCCGAGCTCATGGCGATGGTCGACGAGCTGGGGCGCCGCGCCGCGTCGAGCCTGACCGTCCACGCGAGGCGCGCTCGGGAAAGGCTCGACCTGACCACGCACCGCTGGCCAGCTCCGGATGCCTTGTTCGCCCCCATGACTCAGCGGGTCGATGACCTGGCGGGGAGGCTTCCGCGAGCCCTTGCGGCGCGGTCGGCGCACGCAAGAGCGGATTTCAGCGCCGTTGCCCCGCGCCTGCGCAGCGAGCTGCTGACCGATCGCGTCAGCCGGTCGAAGGACCGGCTGGCGTCACTTTGGCGCCTGGCAGAGCTGGCGCATCCGGATCGCCCGCTCAGCCGGGGCTTTGCGCGCGTCACCGACCGGGCAGGCAAGACCCTGACCCACGCGGCCGAGGCGATTGCCGCCCGCGACCTCAAGCTTCACTTCGGCGACGGGATCGTCGATGCGACTACGGGCAAGGACACAAGTCCTCCGCCACGGGTTGAGCGTTCGAAGCGGTCGACCTATGTCGCCCCGCAGCGGGGCCTGTTCGACGAGGCTGAGGAATAAGAATGCTGATGAGTGGAGCGGGACGCGCTGCGCGCCTTCACTATCTTCCCGGGACCTTTCGGGTCCTGTCCAATGGCGATCATGTGATCTGCGCGGTGACCAGGACCCGCATTCCGCTGCATGAGCTTCGATACTGGAGCGTCGACCGGCAGGAGCCCTACATCGACGCCGAAGCCAGCCTCGAGGCCGAGAAGAAGGCCGGTCTCTAGAGCCGCTGTTGGTCGAAATGACCTTGCCCGAGACATTAAGTCGGGTTCACAATCTCGTCTAAGCCCGCCCTGTGCGGCGAGCGCGATTCGCTCCGAACGGAGGCGGCCTATGCTCGTTCGTCTGATGGCATTGACGATTGCGATGACCAGTCCGGAATCCTCGTTCGCCGCCCCCGCGGCTCAACCGCAGCCGACGACTGCAGCCGGCGACCCCAACGAAAAGATTTGCGAGAACATCTCGATGATCGGGAGCCGCCTCGCCAAGAAGCGCATCTGCGCTACCCGCGCCGAATGGGCCGATCGACGCCTTCAGGACCGCAGGGAGGGAGAAGCGATTCAGCGCCAGATGAATGGATCGACATGTGTACCTGTAAAAACCAACGGTATCGCTGTCTGCTAGCCGGAGGATCGCATGTTGAAGGGTTTGTTTGCGATTGTAGTCATTGCGGCCCCGGCGCTCATGTCTCCTGCTGTTGCTCAGGATGCGCCGTCGAACCAGGGCAGCCAGTCGGCGCCGAATCATAACGTCGGCGACCGCGATGAACGGATTTGCGAGAAGATCACGCCGGTGGGCAGCCGGCTCACGACCAAGAGATTCTGCGGCACTCGTGCCGAATGGGCAGAGAAGCGCCGGCTGGATCGCGAGGAGGTGGAGAAGGTGCAAAGGGGTCCGTGCGTCCGTCATGCAGGGTGCTAGCGCCATGATTCGAACCAGGCTTTGAAAGGAGCGTCCATG
>DASUVP010000216.1:0-12348 GCA_036378895.1 Sphingomicrobium sp. | reverse complement strand
GAACTGCTGCCAGCCCTCGCTGAGGTAAGCGCGGCAGATTCCGGCCGTGAACTCGGGCCGCAGGGTGATCTGCTCCCCGCCGCGGTCCTCGAACGTGTACATCTCCTTGGAGACGACGTCCGTGGTCTCGCCGATCGTCCGGGCGAAGACTGCAGTCTGCTCGATGACCGGCACTTCGACGCGCTTGAAGCCGAACAGACGCCGTACGCGGTCGAACGCTTCGACCACCGCGTGGAAGCGGTCGGCGTCTTCTCCGAGCAGGCTTTGGGTCCCGCGAACGGGTTGCGGCGTGGTCATTCTGCGCGGGGACTTAGGCGGTGAGCTTCAAGCCCGCAATCGCTGCAACGATGCCGAGGATGAGAAGCAGGCGGATCGTGGTCGCTGGCTCAGCGAACCAGACCATGCCGACGACTACCGTGCCGATGGCGCCGATTCCGCCCCACACGGCATAAGCGGTGCCCATCGGAATGGAGCGCGAGGCAAGCTCGAGAAGCGCCATGCTGATCGCGACCGAAACGAGGAAGGCGATGGTCCAGGGCACGTTCTTGAACCCGTCGACGTAACGAAGCGACGTAGTGAAGCCGACTTCGAAGAGCCCGCCGAGGATCAGCCAGAACCAGGCCATCAGGTCACAACCTCCACTTCTCCCGGAGCGTCGATCTTGCTCCGCGCGGCGACGAGGCAGCCTCCGACGATGAGCGCCGCGCCCGCAGCGGTATAGATCGACACCGCCTCGCTGAAGATGATCCAGCCCAGCGCCGCAGCCCAGAGGAACCCGCTATATTCGGTGACCGCGAGGTAGCTCGCCTCGGCCCGCGCATAGGCCCAGGAGAACAGCAGCCCGCCCGCGGTGGACATGACGGCCGCGACCCCGACCCACATCGCCCAGCCGTCCGAGGGCCAGTCCGGAAAGCCGAGGAAGGGCGTGATCGCCAGCCACAGGACGAGCACCGTCAGCGACTGGAAGAAATTGATCTCGAGCGGCTCGGCGGCGAGCGACTGGTGCCGCATCAGCACGATGTTGATCGCATAGCAAAGCGCCGAGCCGATGATCGCAGCGCTGCCGAGCAAGGCTTCGGTCCCGAGGTCGGCCCTGGCCTGTCCCAGCACGATGACGATGACCCCGACGAAAGCCATGACCGAGCCGCCGATGGAGCGCGAGCCGATCCGTTCGTGCAGGAATGTGGCGGCGAGCAGCAAGGCGATGAGCGGCGCGATGAAGGTCAGCGCGATCGCCTGGGCGAGCGGGACCCGGCCGATCCCCCAGAAGAAGAGGCCGGCCATCACGGTGACGATCACGCCGCGCGCGACGTGGATCTTGAGGATCGGTCGGCCAGGCCACGGCCGCCGCCTCGGCAGATAGAGCGCGCCGGTGAGGATCAGGTTCGCAATCGAGCGCCAGATACTCACCGCGAAAATGCCGATGGCCAGCACCAGCGCCTTCATCACCGCGTCCATGACTGACAGGATTCCAACGGCCGCGAGTGCCGCGAGGAATGCCTGGAGGGGATGTTGCGCGACGCGGTTCACGCGCCGCCCTTAGCGGATCAATTGCCGGTGTCGGAAGATGCTGGCGCGGAGTCGATCAACAGCGGCGGTTCGGATTGAGACGGCGCAAGCTCGCTGACGAGGGCTCCCCCGAAGATCAGGATGAGCAATAGCTTCGCCATGGCGCGACCATGCGCCCGATATGGTGAAGAAAAGTTGAATCCTATTCGGCGTCGCCCGCCCGCGGGTGCGTCGAGAATGCGGCATAGCCCAGATGCAGAGCGGTGCCGACGAGGCCGGCCATCAGTCCAACCAGCAGCGAATCCCAGATCATGAGGGCCCAAAGCTTCAGCGGCCCGCCGCCCATCGCCCAGCGATGGTTCATCGCGTGAAGCCAGCTCGCCGGAACGAAGGCGAGAGCGAGCAGCACGGCGGTCAGCAGGAGCCAGGGCCATCCCTGGCGCCACATCAGGGCGATCGGCGTTGTACGATCTCCGAACAAACCCGCGAGCAGGATGAACAGGCCGGGCAGGGTCAGAAGCATCCACACCGTTCCAATAATCGTCACAATTTTTGGGTCGAATGTGCCTTCGAGCAGCTCGGGGAGCGAGCCGACGCCGAAAATGATCAGCGCTCCCAGCGCAAGACGAGACCAGGCCAGGTCGCGAACTTCCCACCAGTGGCCGCCATGCTCGCGAGTCCACCAGAAGCGCGCAGCGGCGAGGAATGCCAGGACCAATCCTACGATCTTGACGTAGCCAAACCCCCAGCGGGTCGGATCATTCTGAATGGCGCGGGCGGCTTCGGCGCTCTCGAACATGCCGAGCCGGATCTCGACGACATGCTGGGCGAATTCGGGAACGACGACCAGCGCGAGGACGCCCGGTGCCAGCAAGAGCATGCTGACGCCTCGGGGATAGAGCAAAGCAACCGCCCGGCCGGCGCTCCGGAAGAAACCACGCATGCCACCCCCTCCACGCAACTCAGGCCGCGGCGCTCTCCGTCCGCTCGCGCTCGGCTTCGATTTCGGCCGCCTTCGCCTCGACCAGCTTCACGATATGATCGATCATTTCCTCGTCGCGGACGTGGTGGTCGGTTATGCCCGACAGATAAACCATATGCTTGCCCTGGCCGCCGCCGGTGATGCCGATGTCGGTCTCACGCGCCTCGCCCGGGCCGTTCACCACGCAGCCGAGGACCGACAGCGACATGGGCGTGCGGATGTGCTGCAGCCGCTCCTCGAGCTTCTCGACAGTGCGGATCACGTCGAAGCCCTGCCGGGCACAGCTCGGACATGAAACGACGCGAACTCCGCGGTTGCGGATGCCAAGGGCCTTGAGGATTTCGTAGCCGACGCGGACTTCCTCTTCAGGCTCGGCCGAGAGCGAGACCCGGATCGTGTCGCCGATCCCGGCCCACAGCAGCGAGCCGATCCCGATCGACGACTTCACCGTTCCACCGATTAGGCCGCCGGCCTCGGTAATGCCAAGATGAAGCGGGCAGTCCACCGCATCGGCGAGCGCATGATAGGCGGCGACGGCGAGGAAGACGTCCGACGCCTTCACCGCGACCTTGTATTCGCTAAAGCCATGGTCTTCGAGGATCCGGATGTGGTCGAGCGCGCTTTCGACCAGCGCCTCGGGACAGGGCTCACCATATTTCTCGAGCAGGTCCTTCTCGAGGCTTCCGGCATTGACCCCTATACGGATCGCGCACCCGTTCGCGCGCGCGGCCGAAATCACTTCCTTGACGCGATCCTCGGACCCGATGTTGCCCGGGTTGATGCGCAGGCAGGCCGCACCCGCATCCGCGGCTTCGAGCGCGCGCTTGTAGTGGAAGTGGATGTCCGCGACGATCGGCACCGTCGACGCGCGCACGATTTCCCGGAGGGCGGCGGTGCTGTCCTGGTCGGGACAGGAGACGCGGATGATGTCGACGCCCGCCTCCTCGCAACGGCGGATCTGATCGATCGTCGCGGCCGCGTCGGCGGTGGGCGTGTTGGTCATCGTCTGCACGGTCACTGGCGCGTCTCCGCCCACGGGGACGGAGCCGACCATGATCTGACGCGACTTGCGCCGTGCGATATCTCGCCAAGGGCGGAGGGAAGACATGGCGCGGATATAGGGCCTGTGGCTACGAGGGCCAAGCGAGCGAACTTGGCGGATTCGCGTTAAATATTCGAAGGTGATAAGCCGTTTAACCCAATTTGCGGGGGCGGCATGACGATTCTTGCCCGACCGTCCGAGTGGACTCGCAGTCATAGTGCAACGGCGTCATCGACACCGGTCGCGGGCGGCTCCCACCATTATTTCGCGTTCCTCAGCTACAGCCACCGTAACCAGCCGATGGCCGACTGGCTTCACCAGGCGCTGGAACGATTCGTCGTGCCGTCGCACCTCGTCGGGCGGATCACCGATCACGGCCCGGTGCCGAAGCGCCTCACCCCGATCTTCCGCGACCTGAACGAGCTTCCCGCGTCCGACGACCTCGGCCACGAGATCCGGTCGGCGATCGCGGCGTCACGGTTCCTCATCGTCCTCTGCTCGCCCTCGGCCGCGCGCTCACGCTGGACCAACGCCGAGATCGAGGTCTTCAAGCGGGTCCGACCGGACGGCTGCATCTTCGCCGCCATCGTCGACGGCGAGCCCTTCGCCAGCGACCTGCCCGGCCGCGAGGACGAGGAGTGCCTGCCGAAGGCCCTCCGCTTCAAATACGACCGCCGCGGGAGGCAAACGACCACCAAGGCGGAGCCCCTCGCGGCCGACCTGCGCGGAAACGGCGAGGTGCGTCGGCTCGGTTTCCTCAAGCTCGTCGCCGGAATGCTCGGCCTCGGCCTCGACGAGCTCGTCCAGCGCGACACGATCCGCCGGCAGCGGCATTTGGCCATGGTTGCGGGCGGCTCGCTCGTCGGAATGCTCGTCGCCACGGGCCTTGCGGTCACTGCGGTCCAAGGCCGGGACGAGGCGCGAGAACAAAGGCGCGAAGCGGAAGGCCTCGTCGGCTTCATGCTCGGCGATTTACGCGCCAAGCTGGAACCGCTCGGCCGGTTGGATGCGCTGGACTCCGTCGGTGCGCGGGCGCTCGAATATTATGAGAAACAGGACGAGTCAGAGCTGAGCGACGACGCGCTCGCGCAGCGTTCCCGAGCACTTACGCTAATGGGTGAAATCGCCAATACGAGAGGCAATCTCGACGTAGCTCTGCGGCACTATCGCGAGGCTCTGTCCGGCACGGCCGAGGCTCTCCGCCGGGAACCGACCAACCCAGAGCGCCTGTTCGACCACGCGCAGAACGTTTTCTGGGTCGGCTACATCGATTGGCAGCGCGGAGACCTGGGCAGGGCCTCAAGCGCATTCCGGGAATACAGGCGGCTGGCCGGAGCAATGATCGCGGTCGAACCGCGCAACCAGAAATGGCAACTGGAACAGGTCTATGCGGACAATGCGCTGGGCGCAGTCCTGATCGAGCAACAGAAGTTTCAGGAGGCATCCGCCGTCTTCAGCAAGGCTCTCCGCGCCAGCGAAGACCTTCTTTCCGCCGACCCCAACGATCGCAGCAAGCAAGACCGCCTGGTCGAGGCGCTCGCCTGGCTTTCCGAGGCGAGAGAGAAGAGCGGCCGGCTCGACGATGCCTTGGCCCTTCGTGAACGCCAACTCGCGCTCCTCGAACAATTAGCCAAGACACGCGGCGCCGATACCTCGTTGAACAGGGGAGCGATGACGACGCACCGAGCCACCGGGCGCCTCTTCGCGGCGCGCGGCGAGACCAACCGCGGACTTGAACATATGCGAACAGCGGTGTCGCTTGCACAGAAGCTACTGCTGACGGAACCGAACAATACCGAATGGGCACAGGCGGGCGCCGAAAGCACGATCGAGCTCGGTGAGTTGCAGCTGGCGACCGGGCAACTCGAATCGGCGTCGATATCGGCTCGGGCGGGCTGCGACCTGGGCGGACGGCTGGCAGAGCGGGATTCTTCGGTGAAGGAATGGCGCGCAGGCCTCAAAGGAAGCTGCCTGGGCCTCCGAGCGCGGTTGGCGCTGGCACGAAATGCGACTGGCGAGGCCGAGGCGCTCGCAAGGCAGCGGGCCCAAATTCTGAAGCAGGAGATGGAGCACTCCCGTTCGCTCAAAGCAAAAATTGCATTCGCCGAGGCGCAGATTCTGCTCGGCAGGACGATCGCCCGCAACGGGGATCAGGCTGGCGCAAGGCGGGCCTGGCAAACCGCTGAAGGGATTTGGCCCGAGGGTGTGGAGCTCATGCCTCGACAAATCGCCGTTCGGGCAGCGCTATTCGAACAACTTGGCCGGCGTGCCGAGGCTGAGCAGGCGCGCAAGCAACTGCTCGCCACTGGATTCCGTCATCCGGCATTCGTGCAAATGTGGGGGTGAACAAAGAGACCAAACAATCAGGCGATGTCGGGCGCAACCGAGCGCAGCGGAATAACAAGGGGAGTGAAGCCCAATGAAGCATGACCACGTGACGCTGATACCGTCCCGAATTAACGAGACCGGACCAATCACGTGGACGATGATTCACGACGATAGGTTCGGTCAGGGTGGCAATTACCCGGACATCGATCTGGAAAAGGGCGACGACTACAGAATCATTTTTACCATCGTCGATATCAACAATCTCGGAATCAAGTTCGACCCAAGTGTCGTCGATCCCGGATCCAAGCCGAAGGCAATCAACGCAATCTGGATCGCCGAAGGCTCCGGCGTGCAAAAGAACCCGGGGGCTTATCCCGATCAAATTGACCAAGCGGGGGTCCAGGGCAACGGCAAGCAGCTGCGAATTGACGACAAGAACAGCGATGCCGTGACGCTGACCTATCGGCTCAACTTCGTTGGCCCTCCGGAACTGGGGACCATCACCCCGATCGATCCCGAAATCCGGAATGGTGGGGGCCACGGCGTCGACTTCCTAAGCATGGAGGCCGTAGCAGCCGTGCTCGGCCTTGCCGTCCTGGCGTTGGTCGGCCTCCTCTGGTTCACTCAGTGGCGTAGCGGCCGGGTACACACGGAGAAACCGATACATTGAGTCTGCATTATTATGCGTTCCCCACCATCCCGACTGGAGGCGGATGCCGAACTACTTTTGGAAGGGAGTTGGAAGATGGCGACGATCCTAACGCAAGGAGCCACTCAGGCAACCACTGGCGGGCCTCCGATCAACGTCCGTGTCACCGCAACGAAGGATGCGTCCGGCACGGTGGTTTACGAACACGAATGGGACTTCGGCGGCGGACCGGCCAAGCCGGGGAAGATCGTAGTTCCCGAGGGCACGCCGCCCACGGACATCAAGTTCCACCTCACGGACCGCACCGGGCTGAATCTCAGGTTCTATCCGTCGCCGTCCGACGCTTTCTACGTCGACTTCGCGCCGAACTGTCCCAGGAGCGCGGGCGATGCGAAGGGCGAGTTCGATCTCGGCGACCCGCCGTCTTCTTCGTCCAACATGCAGCTGACGGTCAGGGACATGAACCGGACGGCCTGCGACCTGAAATATGCGCTCCGCTTCGACGGCAACCCGCACCAGGACAAGGAAGGGCATCATCCCCCCTTCGCTTATGATCCGGAGCTCCGGAACGGCGGAGGCCATACCTGATGAGCCCCGGGACGATCATTGGGATCGTGGCGTGGCCGTAAGCGCCGTCAAGGCTCGCGCTTGGCCGACGAAAGCGTAGCGGCGGGCGGGCGCGTTAGCCCGCCGGCGGTGCCGTTCGTTTTCGCGATCGGAGTCACCGGGCACCGCAAGGACGTACTTGCCCCGTCTTCGCTGCTCAACGTTCATGAGCGGCTGAAGGCGGTGCTTGCGACGATCGCGGCGGATGCCTCCGATGCTTTCGCCGCGAACCGGCAATTCTATTCGTCCGAGGAACCTCGACTTCTGTTCGTTTCGCCGCTCGCGGACGGCTCCGATCAGATGGCGGCGGAAGTCGCGCTGGAGCTGGGCTTCGAGTTGCACGCCGTGCTTCCGTTCGACCGCGACCGGTACCGGGCGACCATGGCTGACGATCAGTCGCGCGCGCGGTTCGACGCTCTGCTGTTGCGGGCGACCTGCACGCTCGAATTGCCCGGAACCGGCGACCAGGATCTCGACGCCTATGTCATGGCCGGCCGCGCCACGATCGCCCACAGCGACCTGCTCATCGCCGTGTGGGACGGTCTTGCCCCGCGCGGACGGGGCGGAACGGGCGAAGTCGTCCAGCTCGCCCATGAGCGCGGAACTCCGATCGTCCACATCCTTCCCAATGCGAACGGCGAGACGTCGATCCGCTGGACTGCGTTCGAGCCGAACGTGATCACGGGGGTCGACGATCCGTCGAACATCCGGCCGTTCGACGAGGCGACGATCGGCGCGGTCGTGTCGGCGCTTCTCGCCCCCCCGCCCGATGCCCAGGAGCGCGAGTTCCTTTGCGCCTTTCTGGGTGAGCGTATGCGGCTAATCCGCCCGCGCATCGAATATCCGCTGCTGCTGGCCGCCGCGGGAATTTCTCGCTTTCGACGGCATCACTGGCGCGCGGACCTGTCGTCGCAGATGACCCGCGCGGAGTGGCAAAGCTATTCCGAAGCGTGCGAGCGGGCGCAGGCGGCCACGGCGCCGCTCGGGATGCTCGAGCAATCCTATGACTGGGCCGACAGTTTGGCGACGCATTTCGCCCAATCCTTCCGAAGCGGGCACGTCTTCAACTTCGTCCTTGGCGCGCTCGCCGTCTTCCTCGGCACAGCAAACCTCATCCTGCCAAGCTGGTCCATCTTCCTGGAAATTGGCCTGTTCCTGGCGGTCCTCGCGATCATCGCGAACACCTGGGCCGGCAATCGCGGGCAATGGCATCGCCGCTGGCTCGACTATCGGCAGCTGGCCGAGCGCCTGCGTCCCATGCGCAGCCTGAAGGTGCTCGCCGTCGCGGCCCCGGACCCGCCGGGAACGCCTGCGAATCCGGTGCCGCAGCGCTGGATCGAATGGTATGCGGCGCGCGCCTGGCAGGCGATCGGTTGTCCCGCCGGGCGCGTCGACCCGTCACGGCTCGCCGACCTGTCCGCCACGATCGCGGAAAAAGAAGTGCAGCCGCAGGTCGACTATCACCGCCGCGCGGCCTTGCAGCTCGGCCGTCTCAACCATCGCCTCGAGGTTCTCGGCTATTCCGTGTTCACGCTGGCCCTGCTGTCGAGCGCGGTCCTGCTTACCCTGTTCGCCGTCGCCCCGGACTGGGTGCATCGGAACTACAACTGGTTCACCGTCATCTCGGCGACACTGCCCGCCATCGGCACCGCGGTCGTCGGGATCCGCGTGCAGGGCGATCATTCGGCAAGCGCCGCCCGGTCGGAGCAGACGGCCATGGTGCTGGAGCATGTCGCCCAGCGGCTGCGCGGCGAGCGCTCGAGCCTGCTGCGAAGCGCCGAGCTTACCGAGCAGGCGGCGCGGGCGATGCTTTCCGACCTCGACGAATGGCGGCTGCTCAACCAGCAGCACGAACTGTCGATCGGCTAGCCTCGATCCTCCTTCTTGGGCCGGCCGCGCTTCACCGGCTGCGGCGGATCGAGTTTCACGCCCCGCGCCTTGAGCGCCTCGCGAAGGAGGCACTCCACCTGTCCGTTCACGCTCCTGAGGTCGGCAGCGGCGCAGCGCTCGACCGCGGCCCAAAGGTCCGGGTCCACCCTGAGCGGGTAAGCCTTGCGTTCGCCTCCGCCAGCCATGCGACCCGAGGTGTAAAGCGTTCCGGTATTGATCACGGGCTGCGTGTCGCGCTCGCCGCAGAGCACGACCATGAGGTTCGAAACCATCGCCGCGCGGCGCTCGTCGTCGAGGTGGACGACGTCCTTCTCCGACAAGGAGGCGAGCGCCATTTCGACCATGCCGACTGCGCCGTCGACGAGCGTTCTGCGCGCAGCGACGATTGCCTGCGCCTGCTGCCTGCGCAGCATCGCCCCGGCGATCTCGGTTGCATAGGCCAGGTGGGTGAAGCCGCACTCGTCGATGGTGATCCCGGCAACGGCGAGGCGCGCGATCAGCTCCTTGCGAAGCTCGACGCCGACCTCGTCGTGGTTGCCACGCAGAGTGACCTCCTTGTGCTCGAAGTCGTCGTACGGATAGCGCGAGCCGATGGTGCGGATCGCCGCTTCCACCTGCACCTTCACGAACTCCCTGTAGTCGTCGACGTCGAACAGGGCTTGCGCAGTATCCACCACGCGCCAGACGATCTGGGCGGCCATCTCGATCGGATTGCCGCGCAGATCATTCACCTTGATCCGATCGGAAATGAAGTTGACCGAGCGGACGGAGACCTTCTTGCGGATCATCCATGGAATGACCCAGCGCAGGCCGGTCGACCGATCGGTCCCGCGATAATCGCCGAACAAGGTGATGGCCGCCGCCTGGTTGGGCTGCAGCATGTAGAAACCGGAGGCGAAGAAGATGAAGAGCAGCGGACCGCCAATGAGCGCGCTCGCGGTCAGCAGGCCGCCCTGGTCGTTGACGATCCGGAAAAAGCCCCATCCGGAAACCACCGCCAGGCCCAGCAGAAGCAACAGTATCGGATAGCCGCTGGACGTCGAAGCCGTCCGCTCGCGGCTTGAATTCAGTGCAATCGCGCCCCCTGTCGGCATGACGGCCTCCCTGTGTAAATTTGATATCACAATAATATCGCTCCAGTTGCGCGAGTCAAGTGGCTCCCCTAGGCGCGCTGGCGATGACTGAGTGGAAGCTTTTGATTCATGGCGGCGCCGGTGCGATGCGCCCCGTCCATGGCGACGAATATCATGTAGAGCGCGCTCGGCAGGGCCTGCGCGACGCGCTCGACGCCGGGACCGAAGTCCTGAGCAAAGGCGGAAGCGCGATCGACGCCGTCGAGGCTGCGGTCCGCGTCCTGGAGGATGACCCCTGCTTCAACGCAGGGCGCGGAAGCACGCTCAACGCCGAAGGCCTGGTCGAGCTCGACGCGGCGATCATGGACGGAGCGAACCGGCGCGCCGGAGCAGTCGCGGGAGTCCGCACGACCCGGGCCCCGATCAGCCTCGCGCGCACATTGATGGAGCGCGGTCCACACGTCTTTCTGTCCTACGAAGGCGCCGACCGGCTGGCCCGGGAAGCGAAGCTCGAGCAGGTCGACAATAGCTGGTTCGTCACGGACGAGCGCAAACGCCAGCTCGAGGAGCTGCTGGCGAAGGGCGGCTTCGATTCAGAGGTGAAGTACGGAACCGTCGGCGCAGTTGCGGTCGACGCCGAAGGACATGTCGCCGCGGCGACTTCGACCGGCGGCCTGACCGCCAAGCAATGGGGCCGCATCGGCGATTCGCCGCTGATCGGGGCGGGAACCTATGCTGACGACCGCTCGGCAGCCGTGTCGGCCACCGGCTCCGGCGAATATTTCATCCGCGCGGTCGCCGGCCATCAGTTGGCGGAGCGCATCCGGCTCGGCGGGCAGTCGCTGCGGGAGGCGCTCGACGGAACGCTCGAGGACATACGCCAGCTCGGCGGCATGGGCGGACTGATCGCGGTTTCCGCGGCGGGCGAAGCGGCCTGGGGCTTCACGACGCGCGCCATGTACCGAGGAGTCGCGGACGCAAATGCTCGAGCGGTCGCGATCTACGCCGACGAGGGGCTGGAAGCTCGGTAGGGCAAGGCCCGCCGGAGCCAGAGGATGTCGTTCGCGATTCCCCGGCGCTCCTCCACGAGGAACTGCTCGACAGCCGCCCGGAAGCCGGGATCGACGATAAAATGGGCCGAGCGCGTGATAACCGGCTCATAGCCGCGCGCAAGTTTGTGCTCGCCCTGCGCGCCCGCCTGAACCTCGGTCAGACCATTGGCGATGGCCCATTCGATCGCCTGATAGAAGCAGAGCTCGAAATGGAGGAAGGGCACTTCTTCCAGCGCGCCCCAATAGCGACCGTAGAGTGTGTCGCGGCCGATGAGGTTGAGCGCTCCGGCAACCGGCTGGGCGTCCCTCAGCGCGAGGAACAGCAGCAGCTGATCGCCCATGCTCTCGCCGATCAGGTCGAAGAATTTCCGGGTGAGGTAGGGCCGACCCCACTTGCGCGAGCCGGTGTCCTGATAGAAGCGCCACATCCAGTCCCATTCGTCGGGGCCGATCTCGGCGCCGCGAAGCGTCCGGAACTCCAATCCCTTGCGGGCGGCCTGGCGTTCCTTTCGGATCGACTTGCGCTTTCGGCTGCTGAGCGTGGCGAGGAAATCCTCGAAGTCGCGGTAGCCGCGGCTCATCCAATGATATTGCACCCCTTCGCGGATAAGCCATCCGCGCCGCTCGCATTCCGCGGCGCCGGCATCGTCGATGAAGGTGATGTGGGCCGAGGAAATGTCATTCTGCAGTGCCACCGCCTCGGCCGCGGCGAGGAGATGCTGCGGCTGTGAGCCGAGCAGGCGCGGGCCGGGCACCGGCGTGAACGGAACCGCGATCTGCAGCTTGGGATAATAGGTCCCGCCGGCGCGCTCGAAGGCGTCCGCCCAGCCGTGGTCGAACACATATTCGCCCTGGCTATGGGTCTTCAGATAGGCCGGAGCGGCAGAGATGAGATGCGACGAATCGTCCTCAACGAGGATCGTCGCGGGGGTCCAGCCGGTTCCTTTGCCGACACTTTCCGAAACTTCGAGCGCGGAGAGAAAAGCGTGACTGACGAACGGATCGTCGCCGGCGATCCTGTCCCACGCCGTCTTGTTGAGCCCGCTTACGCCAGAGGTGAGCTTGGCGACGACTTCGGTTTCACGGTCGGCCATCGGCTTCCCAGATGAGCGCGTCGGCATGAACCTGAGCTTGAGCCCGTTGCTGCGGACCGCGGATCGTCCAGCTGTAGACGGGCATGCGCTCGCGCTCTTTCGCCACCCATGATTTGCCAAGCG
>DASUVP010000215.1:0-2555 GCA_036378895.1 Sphingomicrobium sp. | reverse complement strand
TCAGGCGAGTGGGTCTGGTTCGTCGATTCCGACGACGTCATCGACCTTCACTCAATTTCTCTCGCCCGGAACTCCGGCTGGCCAAACGTAGAGGTCATCGCGTGGGAGTTCGAGCATCCGCACCCCGGCGTCGCCTGCACGATCCCGAGCGGATTTCACGAGGTCGAGGATCGTCCCGCTCCTCCCACCGCGATGGAAACCCTTCCAGCCAAATGGTTCGCGATGGATTTTGTTCGGCGCACCGCACTGCGGTTTCCCGAGTATTGCCTCTATGAGGCGACGCCGATCGAGGCCTTCGTACTGCCTCTTCTGCTGAACCGTTATTTCAAGAGCGATTTCCGAGCGTATCGAGCGATTGCCGGTCCGTCGGTGACGCGCGGCGCCAGGCAAAACCCGCGACACTTCGACCGGCTTCAAACGATCGCGCTTGGCCGAGCCTTCGCGCATAAGGCGAAGCTCGAACCCGCCGCGCGAGCCGAATTTGACGTAGCCTTTATCCGTCTGTTCCTCTGGTACAGCGTCAAGCCGTCGAAGGTTCCCGGTCGATCGTGGCTGACGGCGATGCGGGTCATGCGCCAATATCGCGATGAGGCGGCGCGTTTTGCGATCACCATCGATCCGCTGGACGTCTATCCGGGGGGAGCGCGGTCGCATCTGGTTGCGTGGCTTCTGTGGAAACTTTCACGCCTGATGCCTTCACAGCACGCCTACTTCGATCGGCTGAGACAAGGCAGCTGGGACCGCCCGATCGAGTGGACACCGCCTGAAATCCCGGAGCGCTGGCGGACCAGCTAATCGGCGCCTTCCTGCTGCAGCCTGTGAAGGAATGATCCGGCAGGCGCGGGCGCGCCCTTGAACGTACGTATACACTCGTTCCACAGGTGCACGGCGACTGTGCCTTCGCTGACCATGTCCTCGAGGGCGAGGCGCGGGTCACGGATCCAGCCGGCCTTCTGCCAGGGCACCGGGTAGAAGACCTCGGGAGGGACAGCCTTCGAAAGCAGCGAATCCCTGCGGGCGAGCGTCGTCAGTGCGTGGGGGCCCGTGCTCCCCCATGGAAGCCGGCCAAGGTCCGCCTCGCCGGAAACAAGTTCGCGAAGCCGCGCCGGAAGCCAGGATCGCATCGGCAACCAGTCCGGCGTCGTACGTTGCTCGAAGGGTCTCAAAAGCGCGGGCAAGATAGGTGATTTGGGCGCCAATCGCAGAATTGCGTTGTTGATCACCCCCGGCGATTGCTCGCCGAAGAGATCGGGCTTCTCCCCGTCAAGCGGCCTCAGCAAATAGACGTCCGTATCGACCCAAGTGCCGAGGCTCCGCTTCTGCAGCTCGTATCGAAACCAGTCCGAGAAATGCCCGACGCTCCCGGCGTGATTTCGGAAAATCGCGGCTTCCGGAATGATGTCGCGAGCATCGCGGGTTTCGACGCCGTCGGGCACTCCCTCGGGCGGCCCGTAACAATAGAGCGAGACGCGATGCCCCTGACGGACAACGGAGCGGAGGCACGCGCGTTCTACCGCTCCAAGCCTCTCTCCGATCCAAAGCGACACGCAGTCGGTCATGCGCGACCCGAGTGGGGCAGCCAACTTGCTAAATCAAAGGCTTTCGTGCTTTCGCTTCAGCGTGGGGCCACGGTCCCTCGCGAACGTTCGTGCCGAGAACCGATCGATGCCTCCTGCCCCGCGCGACGAAATGATCAGCGTCGTCATGCCTGTGCACAATGCGCTGCCGCACCTCGACGCGGCGGTGCGGAGCATCCTCGATCAGACGCACCGCGAGTTCGAGTTCGTCATACTGGACGATGCGTCGACCGACGGCTCGGCCGAGCGCCTCAAGGAATGGGCGGCCAGGGACGACCGCATCCGCCTCCATCTGGGCAAAACGAACATCGGACCGGCCGCCAGCTCGAACTTCGTCGTCAGGGAAGCGAAGGGCGTGCTGAACGCGCGCATGGACGCGGACGACATCTCGCATCCCGACCGGCTCCGCCGGCAGCTCGAGATCCTGCGGGGGCATCCTGACGCCGGCCTCGTCGGGAGCCTGTGCGAAGTGATCGACGAAAGGGGCCGCAAGGTCCGCGGCCCCGACGCCTGGCGGCTGCGCCACAGCGGTTGGTTCGCTCCCTTCCCCCATGGCTCGATCATGTACCGGCGAGAGCTGTTCGACCACGCCGGCGGCTACCGCGAGCAATGCGTCTATTGGGAAGATCTCGATCTCTTCCTGCGCATGGCCTCGCTGACGAAACTGCTGACGATCCCCGAGCCGCTCTACCAGCACCGGCATTCGCACGGCAGCACTCGGCTGGATGCGCGGAAAGTCGAACGCATCGAGAGGGCCACCGACCTTATGTACCGCTGCGTCGAAGCGCTGGAGAGCGGCAAGGACTATGAGGAGGTCCTAGCGCAGGACCGGGCCGAGGGTGGAAGGGTTGATCCTCGTGTCTTCCGGGCTCGCGGTTCGATTGTTCTTTGGGCGGGGCACCGTCCGACGGTCCTGAAACGCCTTGTCCAGCGTGGCCGCCTTGGGCCTGACCTCAGGTCGCTGGTAGCGATCGGCTG
>DASUVP010000214.1:0-4401 GCA_036378895.1 Sphingomicrobium sp. | reverse complement strand
TCGTCAGGTTCGCGATGGCCGATCCGGATCTAGCCGAGGCCCGGAAGAATCGGCAAATTCGCAAGATGCTGGCGGGCGCGACCAAGCGGCTCCTGGCCGTACCTGAAGCTAGTCCTGCTGCATCCGCCGCGCGACCTCGCTCATGAAGCGCGGATCGTCGCCGTTGGCGAGCCAGTCGGCTTCGGCCGCGATTGCGGCGAGCATGTCGGAAAGCGGCTCCATCTCCGACTTGGCGTAGTTGCCGAGGACGTGCGGGGTGACCTTTTCCTTCTGGCCCGGCCCCGGGTGTCCGATGCCGATGCGCACCCGGCGGAAGTCGGGGCCGAGGGACGCGTTGATCGAGCGGAGACCGTTGTGGCCAGCCAGGCCGCCGCCGACGCGCACCTTCACCTTGAAGGGCGCGAGGTCGAGCTCGTCGTGGAAGACGGTCAGCGCTTCCTCGTCGAGCTTGTAGAAATGCAGCGCCTGCTGAACTGCGTCGCCGCTGTCGTTCATGAAAGTCTGGGGCTTCACGAGAAGCACCTTATGGCGTCCCACGCGACCTTCAGCGATGAGGCTGCGGAACTTCTTCTGCCAGGGACCGAAGTCGTGCACCTCGGCGATGAGGTCGGCCGCCATCATCCCGACGTTGTGCCGGTGGAGCGCATATTTCGCGCCCGGATTTCCGAGGCCGACCCAGATCTGCATTGCGTCCACCTAGCGTGAGCGATGCGCAAAAAGAAACCGCCCACCCTTTCGGGTGAGCGGCTCCAGCGTTCGAACTGTAGGAAGCCTAGGCTTCTTCGCCGCCCTCGGCAGCTCCGCCTTCTCCGACTTCTTCGCCTTCCTCACCGACGGTCGGGACCTCGCCCTCCGGCGCAGCCTCTTCCTCTTCGGCCTTCATCGCCGACGGGGCGACGATGGTGGCGACAGTGAAGTCTTCGTCCGTGTTGGACGGAACGACGCCCTCCGGCAGCTTGACCTGGCTGATGTGAATGGAGTCGCCGATCTCGAGGCCGTCGAGCGGCACGTGGATCTCGTTCGGGATGTGCGCCGCGTCGCAGACGATCTCGAGCTCGTGAACGACGACGTTGAGGACGCCACCGCGCTTGAGGCCAGGCGAATCGTCTTCATTGTCGAAGCGTACCGGCACCGCGACAGTGACCTTGGTGTGCTCGCCGATGCGCAGGAAATCGACGTGAATCGGTCGGCTCGTCACCGGGTGGAAATCGACCGCCTTCGGCAGAGTGCGGTGCGCCTTGCCCTTGAAATCGATCATCACGACCGAGTTCATGAAGTGGCCGGTGTGAAGCATCTTGGACAGGAGCTTCTCCTCGACGTGGATCGAAAGAGGCTCCTTCTTTTCGCCGTAGACTACGGCGGGTACCCGTCCATCGCGGCGCAGTGCTCGGGAGGCTCCCTTGCCAGCCCGGTCGCGCGCTTCGGCGGGCAGCGTCAGCTGTTCGCTCATTTCGCTTGTTCCTTATAGAGTTGCTTCCCGCCACGCCTCCAGGGATGACCATGGCCGGGAAGGGCGCCCTATAAGTGGAGGACGCATTTAGCGCAAGTTGCGGTGGTGTCAGTTAATCCGGGCGGTGCGGATGCCGTATGCGCCCAACTTGTGCTGCACGCTGTCCTTGCCGGCGAGATGGCCCGCGCCGACTGCGACGAAGACCACTCCGGGCTGCTGCAGGCGTCGCGCGATCCAGTGCGCCCAGCGGCCGTTGCGGTCGTTGAAGAGCAGGCGGTAGGTCTCGGGCGACTTGGCTTCCATGTGCTGGAGCATCGGCGCGAAGCTCTCGATGTCGCCGCGGTTCCACGCCGCCTGGAGCTGCGTGAGCATCGCGGCAACCGCCGCCCTGGTCCGCTCGGCGGTCACCGGGTCCGAAGGCGGCTTCGCCCCGGGCATCTTGCTGAACATGCCGAGCTGGAACTCGAAGCTTTCGAAGCCGCCGACGGGCTTGCCGACTTCCTCGGCAGCCTCGCGCAGGATCGCGTCGGCGCCATGATCGGTCGACATGCCCTGCGAGCGTCCGGCCGACATGACGGTCTTGCTCGTCGACAGGAAGGAGGCGGATCCTGCGAACGGCCCGACCGGCTGCAGGCTGAAGCCCGGTTGCACCGGCTGTTGGACCGGGCGCTTCTTGAGGAAGGAGGGGACCAATGTCTCCAGCATCAGCTCGTTCGAGTGCGTAAAGGCGGTCCGGACCTCGTCGTTGAACCACTCGCTCTTCCCGTCGAGCGCATGGAAGGTGCCGAAGAGATAGATGATCGTGTCTTCGTCGTTGACGACGTAGAGGGCAGGCCGGGCGTTCGGCAGCGGCGCTTGGTCAGCCGGCGCGGCCGGCGCCGATGCAGCCATGGCAGTGGCAATGAGCGCAGCAATCATCCCAGTCTCCACACCCAGCGGGCAGGGGAGGTGGGATGAACGGCATTCTGGACAGCAAACAGCGCTCGCGGGGTGACTAAACGCCCCCGGTTCGTCTCCTCGGCGCAAACGCGCTTTCCAGTACCCGGTTCATCGTGGCCCCCCAGCCCGATACCCGAGGAGGATGGTCACTGAGACCTTAAGAAATGTCTAGCAAAAACAGCGGGAAGCGATTTTTTCGCGACGAGCCGAGCGGAGCTGTCTCCGCCCGGCCCCGAAAACCGCCAATTCTTCAGTTTGCAGCGATGCGCTTGCTCTTGATCCCGCGCTTGGCGAGCAGGTCCTGAACGCTGTCCTTGCCCCCGAGGTGACCAGCGCCGACGCCCATGAACACCACGCCTGGCTTGTCGAGACGCTTGTCGATCCACTCCGCCCAATTGGCGTTACGGTCGGTCAGGAGCGTCTTGTACATGGCCGGAGACTGGTCGTTCATGTCGTTCATGAGCTTGGCCATCCCTTCGGCGTCGCCGGCGGTCCAGTGCTTGTTCATCTCACCGAACATCTCGCCGAGCTTGTCGATCTCGCTCAGCGTTTCCTCGAGCATCTTGATCTGGTCCGCCTCCGAGAGATTGGCGAACAGCGACATTTGATAGTCCACCGTTTCCAGCCCGCTGATCGGCTTCTTGCCGTCCTTGGCAGCCTTGGTGAGGATCGCTTCCGCACCCTGTTCGCCCGTCATTCCGATCTTCTGCGCGCCCGCCATGATGACGGTGAGCGCCGCGAAGAAGGGCTTGAACTTGTCGAAGGCAGCTGGCGGCACGCCCATTTCGGTCAGCGCCTTCACATATTTTTCCTTCGCTGCGGGCGACAGCTTCTCGGAGAGCGGCTTGCCCGACGTGTCGATGGCGTATTTCATAACTATCGGCTGAAGCGCGGCTTTATCTTCCATCGGCGGAAGCTCGAGTACCACCTCGCTCGACTGGTCGAAGGCGGTCTTTACCTCCTCGTTGAACCAGTCGGACTTTCCGTCGAGCGCGTGGAAGGTGCCGAACAGATAGATGGTCGTGTCCGGGTCCTTCACCACCCAGATCGCAGGGTCGGCGTCGGGAAGCGCTGCAGTGGCTGCGGCCGTGGCCGGAGCGGGAGCCGGCGACTGTGCGGCGGCCGGCGCCGAGAACAGGAACGCTGCTGCTACGAACAATGCACTCTTACGGTTCAACATGTTGTACCCCTATGAGTTTCGGTTTGAATTCAATCGGATAATCAGCTGTAGCGCACCTTGCGATACAGGTAGACCGCGACTGCGCTGAGCATTGACCCTCCGAAGATCATCCAGTCGTCGGGTTCAGGTGCCTGGCCGAGCAGGTTGAGAGCCCACCAGGCGGGAAAAAGAAGCGCGTAGACGTAAAGGCCGATGAGCGATCCCCAGAGGTTATCGGCGATCTCCACCTCGTCCACGTTCTGGAAGAACTTCCAGCTGCCGTAGGCCGCTCCGAATACCAGGATCACAACCCCGATCGTTCCGACGGTTGCGTAGGCCGCCGATCCGCCTTCGCGAGCGTCGTTGAAGCCTGCGAGGAAGCCCGTGGCGAAGCCTGCGACGCCTCCCAGTACGAAGAGGCCCGCGAGGATGGTCCAGAACCGCTTGCGCCGCTGGGTCTCCAGCCGTTCGCCTTCACCTCGTTCCATCGGAACCGCTCCCCTCACTGAAGATGTCCTCGATCGGCAGCTCGAACAGCCGCGCGATCTTGAAGGCGAGGGGGAGGGACGGGTCGTGCTTTCCGGTCTCGATCGCGTTGACCGCCTGGCGCGAGACTCCGACGCGGCCGCCAAGCTCTGCCTGGCTCCAGCCGCGCTCGGCCCTCAACACCCTCAGCCGGTTTTCCAACCCCCGATCTCCATGTCACCTTCGCCTGACGAATCGTCAGGTAGACATGACATCGCAACGATTCGGAGATGTGTCAAGTCATCCTGACTTCATGTCAGGATATAGCGACACGCCTATTGCAGGCGGCGGACCTTGTAGCCGCGGCTCTGAAGGTATCGCTGGACGG
>DASUVP010000213.1:0-8803 GCA_036378895.1 Sphingomicrobium sp. | reverse complement strand
CCGCGCTCCGGGGCGGTCACGCCATAGCCGACGAAGACCATCGGCGCGTTCGCGATCCGCGCACGCTCCGTATCGCGGACCGTGCTCAGATAGACGTCGTCCGGAAAGCGCAGCGGAAGCGTCCGGCTGCCCTGCTTCACCGACAGCGCCATCGGCGCCTGCAGCTTGGTGCGGATCAACGGCACGGTCTGCGTCCAGGAGCCATTCTCGCCGCCCGGCTCGAGCCCCGCCGCGCGGAACTGCTCGGTCAGGTAAGCGACCGTTTTCTCCTCGCCCGGCGTGCCCATCGACCGCCCCTGAAACTCGTCGGAAGCGAGGACTCGAGTGATCTCGGACATGCGCTCGGCGCTGATCGAGGGCGGAGCGACGGGCGCGGGCTTCTCCGGAGGTCCGTAGAGGTCGGCCGGCGTCGCGGGAGGCGGGGCTGTCTCGCATCCGCCGAGAACCGCCGCAAATAGCAGCGCGGAAACCAAAGGCCGAGCCTTCATCGTCTTCCCCTCGAACCGAGCCCTAAACGACGGAGGGCCTTAATCGGTTCGAGGGAAAGCGGAAGGCTCGGCTGAATGCTTAGTCGTTGTCCTCGTCGCGCTCGTTCATTTCCTCGATGCGCTCGAGCTCTGCTTCGGCTTTCTCGAGCCCCGCCTCGGCGGCGGCCAGAGCGGCGTTGATCACGGCCGGATCGACGGACGCCATCGCCGAACGAGTGATCGCCTGAACGTCGATCGCCTCGACCGACTTCAGCGAAGCGCGGACGATCGCCTTGATCTGCTCGGGGTCCTGACCGGAGCGGCGGATGTCGGCGGCGTGCGCGTCGATCTCGCGCATCGCCTCATCCACTTCGGCGCGCGCAGAAGCCAGCTCGCGGCGCAGCTCGTCCTGGTTGATCCGGGCCTCGTTCATCGCCTGGCGAACCTCGCGCTGAATCTCTTCACGGTTGATCTTCGAAATCTCTTCGCGAGCCTGGGCGATGGAGCGGCGGACCTCGGCTTTTTCGGCCGGGGTCAGGTCCTGCCAGCGTTTCGTCTGCCCGTTGATCGTCACTTTATCGTCGCTGATGTTGACCGGACTGGGGACCGACGCCGGCTGCGCGGTGACGGCTGCGATCGCCGCGGTTGCGGGGACCGCCTGTGGCGCGACTACGGCCTTCAACGGAGCAGGGACATCGACATAATGAATCGCGCGCGTGGCGGTGAGCGGCAGCGCGACTCCGATCGCCGCGAAGACCATCATCCGGCCGGTCAGTCGGCGGCCGGCGGTGGGATTGCTGAGCATGGACTTCAATCTCCTGTGAAGCGTGGTGCGACGATCGAGCGCGCTGGCGAACAGCAGCGCCCGCCCCGATGTGGCTTTGGCAATGGCCCGGCCGTAGTCGGACCGCTCCCCGGCTCCGCGCTTCTCGAGCACGCGAGCGTCGCACGCGGCTTCCTGGTCGAAGCGGAAGGCGGCGTGGGCGACCCACGCGAGCGGGTTGAACCATTGCAGGCAGAGCAAAGTGAAGGCGACGAGATTGGCGACGAGGTCGCCCGAACGGTGATGGGCAAGCTCATGCTCGAGCGCGAGCCGCTGCTCATGCTCGGCAAAAAGCGTCTCGAAGTCCGCCGGGACCGCGATCACCCGATCGAAGATGCCGAATGCGAGCGGGCCGCTGACCTCTCTCGAGCGGACGAGCCGGATCGAGCCGATGCGGCCGATCTCTTCGGCATTGCGGAGGATCGCGGAGCGCTCCCGCCGGAAGGCGAGCATGCGTGCGGCGAACAGCCCGGCCGCAACTCCGAGCCACAGGACCATGAGGATGGTCGGCCATCCGCCCGCCTGCTCGACCAGGCTCTGTTGCGGCGTGGCGACGCTGCTCATGAGCAGGGACTCGTTCATGGCCTGGGTTGCGAACAGGCGCGGCGTTGCGGCGACGGCGGGCCGCTCGATCGTCTCGGTGATCGTCGGCATCAGCAACCGCGCCGCCGGGATCAGCCACAAGGCATAAGCGACACGCGCACCGAAATGACGGCGCACCGGCTCGCGGACGAGGAGCACCAGGACGACCAAAGCGGAGGTGGCGAAAAGCGTGCCCGTCAGCCAGTCGATCATCCCTTCAGCTCCTTCAGCAGCCTCTCGATCTCGGCGATGTCCCTGGCGTCGAGCGCATCTTCTTCGGCAAGCCGCGCCACGAGCGGCGAAAGGCGGCCGCCGAACAGCCGTTCCACGAACTTCTTCGACTCGCTGCCGACATAGGCTTCGCGCTCGATCGCGGGAGAATAAAGGAACCGCCGCCCGTCCTGCCGGTGCGAGACCGCACCCTTCGTGACGAGCCGCGACAACATCGTCTTGATCGTCGCCAGCGACCAACCGCGGGCCTCGAGCCGCTCCGCGACATCGGCGGAAGTCAGCGGCTCATCAGCCGCCCACAAGGCCTCCATCAGGCCGAGCTCCGCGTCGCTGATTCTCTTGTCGGTCACCATGACGTCTACATCTGTAAACGACTCGATTACAGTTGTAAACGGTGAATCAGATCGCCCCTGATCCTGATCATGGTTTCGCGTCGTCCATCTCGGCCTCGATCAGCGACGGCTGGACGATTCCGGACGCCAGGAACGTCGCGAACGCATCGCGGGCGACGAACGGCCGGTTCTCGACGTCGGCGCGGTGCGAAGCCTCGCCCAGGATCCGGTCGATCTGCAGCTTGCCGACGATGTAGCTCGGGCCATAGCCCGGCTGGCGCAAATAGATGAGCTGCTCGAACCCGACGAGGCGGCTTGTGGCGTCGGACCAGCCCCGCGGCGTCCACTCGGCGTGGAGCCGCCCGGCTTCGGCGAGATCGATCTCGTTGGCCTGCACGCGCAGCGAGGCGAGGCCCCGGGCCGCCCGGTTGGCGAGCATGATCCAGACCAGCTCGCGCCCGTGCGGAATGTCGTCGTACAGGCCGGCCTGCATCGCGATCTCTTCCATCGCCGTCGCATATCCTTCCGAGCGATCCATGTAGATGTTGAACAGGGGCGGCGTCTGCCGAATGGGGCTCGGGTGCGGCTCATGCCGGAGCCGGGCGAGCTCGATCCAGTGCGTCTGGTGGCTGACCAGCGGCAGCGGATCGAGCGCCGTCACATGGGAAAAGAAATTGCG
The DNA here is from genome assembly GCA_036378895.1 of Sphingomicrobium sp. Taxonomy (GTDB): domain Bacteria; phylum Pseudomonadota; class Alphaproteobacteria; order Sphingomonadales; family Sphingomonadaceae; genus Sphingomicrobium. The sequence continues at coordinate 5,689 of DASUVP010000213.1, read as the reverse complement.
CTCGCCCGGCGGGACGTAATTGCCGATCTGCCCTTCGAGCGCCGGACGGACATAGGGCCGGTCGGGAATGAGGCCCGAGTCGACGAGCAGCCTGTACATCTTCGCGGTGCGGCCCTCGGCGAAGCGGCGATATTCGTCGGGATCGGAAATCTCGGCGATCTGCGGGGCGTTGCGATTGCGCACTTCCTCCAGCCGCAGCGAGGCCAGCGACCGGTCGAGCTCGCGCTGAAGCAGCAGGGCCTGCTCGTCCATCGTCCAGGGACTGAGCAGGACGTGCTTCAGGAACCAGTTGTAATTCTCCTTGCCGACGCCGGACGGCCCCGTGCGCCTGGGCGCCTCCGCCTTGATCCAGCGCGCGAACTCATCGGTTGCGACGCGCGCATCGCGCACCGCCGTTCGGAGCGCCGGGCTCGCGCCGTCCAGGCTCGCCCGCCTCTTCCCCTCGAGATCGTTGAGCACCAGCGTCCCCGCCTCGAGATTGGCAAGCACCTCCGCCTGCTCGAGGAAGGCGCGATCGCCATAGGCCCAGAGTTCGTGCGCCTGGCTGGGCGCAAGGTTCACCTTGGCATCCGCGAGCATCGCGGGGACGGCGGAAAGCAGTTCCGTCAGCCGCGCGTCGTCGGCCCGCGAAAGCGGATATTTGAAGGTATAGAGGTCGATGTTCGGTTCTGCCGACGGTCCCTCGTGCGCGGGAACGTCGCTCATTTCCGCGAAGATCGTCTGGTAGAATCCAGGATCGCGCGACCAGGGCTTCAGCACCCGAAGGAAGAAGTCCAGACCGTTCATCTCGGCTTCGACGTATCGGTAGTCGACCGTCTGGCTGGCGTTCCAGCCCTTGGGGTCGATCCGCTTCAGCCGCTGCTGGAATTCAGAAAGCCCCGCAGCCTTCTGAGCCATCGCCGCCGCGCCATAGTCGGGCCGCCCCTTGACGACCGCGGGATGGTTGAACTCGCGCCAGTCGGCAAACAGCTTCACCAGCTGGGCGTGGGTGCTCGTTTCCCTGACGGGCGCGGCAAGCACCGGCGCGGCCGCAAGCAGCGACCCGAACGGCAAAAGGGAAGCAAGGGTGAGGGCGAAGCGCAGCATCGGATGCTCTCCTCAATTCGGAAAGAGCCGCGACGCTATCGCACGCCGCGCGCGACGCAAGCTTGTCCTGCCCCATGGGGCGCGCTCTCGATGGCACGTGATCGCCGTGGGAACGTTGGGTCGAAGATGGCCAAGCAAGACGCAGACGATCCTTCGCGGACCGATCTGGCCGAAGATCGAACGATACTCGCCAATGAGCGCACTTTCGCCGGCTGGGTGCGGACGGCCCTCGCGTGCATCGCGATCGGAATCGGGTTCCATGCCCTGTTCCAGACCATGCAGCCTGCCTGGGTGCCGCGGGGGATAGCGACCGCCTTTCTGCTGCTGGCGATCCTGCTTGTAGCGCTTGCCGAGTGGCGGGCGGCGGCCGTCATGAAGCGACTAAGCCCGCACGTCGTGTCCACAGCACAGGCCGTCAATCTGCGATTCATCGCGGCCATTATCGCGCTCGGATCCGCGGCGTTGATCGGCGCCATCTGGCTGATTGATATCGGCTAGCTGCTCCACTCGGCGATGATCTGCTTCGACTCCGGCTGCTCGATCCACACGCGATCGATCTGAGCGGACACGACACATTGCGGAGGCGCGTCGATGCCCACCACGGCACATGAAATCACCCGGCCAAGAGGCTGCGCGCGCAGTCGGCCCGAGAGCACGAGATTGTAACCTTCCGCTGAAGGCTGCTCGCCCTCTTTCAACACCTTGCTGGCCTCGTATGCGCGGTGATCGCGGCGTCCGGTCCGCGAGTCGACGTCCGTGAAGAACTCCGCGATTCCGATGCGTGGGTAAGGTGTCGGAGGAGGAACTTCGCCCGCCCGGGAAGCCGGACGCCCCGGCTCTGCGGGGGGTGAACGGGCTTCCCCCTCTCCGGACGACGCTGGCCCGGATGCTTCGGGCTGCCTCGAATCCTGCGAAAGTTGCGGAACGCGTGGGCAACCGTCGGCGAGCAGCCATGGACGCTGAATCCAGAAGCCTTCGACCGCCTCGACGGCCTCGCTCGACAACCCCGCGATCGCCTTGTCGTTCAAGCTAAGGTCGGGGGCCGCGCGAAGGCGAAGCGTGCGATCCCTCTCGTCGAAACGGACTTCAAAGCGGCTTCCTCCTTCGGTTTCGGAGCCGCTCGCCGGGCAGCCGAACCGCGTCCGGACTTCGAAGCGCTTGCCGTCCAGTTCGCGCTGCCACGCCGCGTCGTTTCGTCCCAGCGCCGCCGCGCTGCCGGCTCTCGCCGCTGCGAGAAGAAGCGCCTCCCTGCCAATAGGCGGTTCGGCGACCGGCAATGGCGGCAGCGGCAAGGCCGCGTTTTCGCTGCCATTTTCGATCGCAGCGTTTTCCGGATCCTGCCGGCAAGCTCCGGTGAGGAGAGCTCCGGCAAACAGTGTGACCATTGCCCAATTGCTGTTGCGATAAACCGGCACGCGCTGGACGATAGCACAGCCAAGCCGACGTGCGACCCGTGACCGTCCCGCCTTGCGCATTCGAGCCCCATACGGCCATAGAAAGGCATGACTGCGAGCCAGATACTGACGCTGCTCGTGCTCGCAGCGGTTGTCGCGGCGCTGATCTGGGACAAGATGCGGGCGGACGTCGTCGCCCTCGCGGGTGCCGGTTTCCTGTTGGTGACCGGCGTTATTCGGCCAGTCGAGGTGCAGAGTGCCTTCGCCAGCCCCGCAATCATCGCGCTCGCGTCGCTGTTCGTCATCGCCTACGCGATGGAATTGTCTGGGCTTCTCGATGCGGCGATTCGGCTGATCGTGCGGCTGTGCAGCCGCATTGGCAGAGCGGGACTGTGGGTGATGATCGGCCTCGCGGGGTGCGCCTCGGCCTTTCTCAACAACACGCCGATCGTCGTTCTGACGGCGCCGGTCGTGCGCGATGTCGCCAAGTCCCTCGGCGAGTCGCCAAAGAGTTATCTGATTCCGCTTTCCTACGTCGCGGTCCTTGGGGGCTGTCTCACCCTGATCGGCACGTCGACCAATCTGCTGGTGAATGACATGGCCTCGAACGCCGGCCAGCCGCGCTTCGGCCTTTTCGAGATCACTCCGGTGGGCTTGGCAGTCGCCATAGCCGGCGGCCTTTACCTGATGCTTTTCAGCACGCGTCTAATCGGGTCCGACCGGGGGTCGAAGGCTTCGGTCGGAGAGGCGGCGAAGGCCTCGGAGGAGTTTCGCTCGCCTGGCCTTGCCGGCGGCCTGGTCGGGCATGCGGAGCCTTTCTCCAAGCACGTCGAGCTGCACCCGCGGCGGGCGATCGCGTCGTCGGCGATCTTTGTCATTGTCGTCGCAGCAGCTGCGCTTAACCTCGCCCCTATCGCCGCTTGCGCCTTCGCCGGCGCCGTGCTGCTGATCCTGCTGCGGGTGATCACGGCGGACGAGGCTTATTCTGGCCTGAGGCCGGAAGTCCTGATGCTGATCGCAGGGATGATCGTCCTTGGCATCGCGCTCGATGAGACCGGCCTAGCTCGCGCCGCGACGGACGCGCTGATCGGCACGATGGAGGGGATGAGTCCGTTACTGGCGCTGATCATCCTATACGGAGTGACGCTCATCGCGACCGAGATCCTGTCGAACGCGACCGTGGCTGTCCTGTTTACACCAATCGCCGTGTCAATGGCCGAGGCCTTCGCGGTAAGCCCACGCCCGTTCATTGTGGCGATCATGATTGCCGGAAGCGCCGCCTTCGCAACGCCCTTCGGCTATCAGACGAACGTGATCGTGTATCAAATGGGGGGGTATAATTATCTGGACTTCGTAAAGATCGGAATCCCGCTCAACCTCATTACCTGGGCAGCTGCCATCGTCGCGATCCAGATCTACTTTCCGTTCTGACGGCTCCGTTCTCCGGGAGTTCGTTGCGGCGAAGACTCATCCACAGGATATTTGGTTCACATCCAATTTATCCGCTTGCGTCCCACGCCAGTTGAGGCACTATAGGTAGTAGCGAGGCAGGGGTAGCACGCAATAACTAGTGTTGGGAGCCGGAATCTGCTATTCCGGTGACTGGCTCGACTCGTCCCCGATTTCCACAGGGGACGGGCGTGAAAAAGCCCCTCGCAGCGCCGAAAAAGGCTATGGCGCCGGGCATGGCACCGAGTCGAACAATTGGGGAACAGACGATCTCTTCGGAGATCGCTAATGGACGGGGAAGCGTAATGGATTTTTCTACCGGTTCAGAAGTCCCGAGCGACGAAACGACGACGGTCCGCACCAGCAAGACGGTCGACGCGCGCGCGTTCGAAGTGACCACGGATGAGTCGCGCGACGCGCTCCTCACCGAGTTCGGCAAGGAGACTCTGAAGGACCGCTACCTTCTCCCGGGCGAGACCAACCAGGATCTGTTCGCCCGCGTCGCGGCCGCCTACGCCGACGATGCCGCCCATGCGCAGCGAATCTACGATTACATCTCCAGGCTGTGGTTCATGCCGGCTACGCCCGTGCTGTCCAACGGCGGCACCGGCCGCGGCCTTCCGATCAGCTGCTATCTGAACAGCGTATCCGACAGCCTGGACGGGATCGTCGGCACCTGGAACGAGAACGTCTGGCTGGCATCCCGCGGCGGCGGCATCGGCACCTATTGGGGCAGCGTCCGCGGCATCGGCGAGCCGGTCGGCCTCAACGGCAAGACTAGCGGCATCATCCCCTTCGTCCGCGTGATGGACAGCCTGACGCTGGCCATTTCGCAGGGCTCGCTGCGCCGCGGCTCGGCCGCCTGCTACCTCGACATCAATCACCCGGAGATCGAGGAATTCCTCGAGATTCGCAAACCCTCGGGCGACTTCAACCGCAAGGCGCTGAACCTCCACCATGGCGTGCTCGTCACCGACGAGTTCATGCAGGCGGTCCGCGAGGGCAATGAGTTCGAGCTGAAGAGCCCCAAGGACGGCAGCGTCCGCGGCAAGGTCGACGCACGCACCCTGTTCCAAAAGCTGGTCGAAACGCGCCTCGCGACCGGTGAGCCTTACATCATCTTCATCGACGCGGTGAACAAGACGATGCCGAAGCATCACCGCGATCTCGGCCTCAAGGTCTCGACCTCGAACCTCTGCTCGGAGATCACGCTCCCGACCGGCAAGGACCACTTGGGCGTCGATCGCACCGCGGTCTGCTGCCTCAGCTCCTTGAACCTCGAGACCTGGGACGAGTGGAACAAGGACAAGGTCTTCATCGAGGATGTAATGCGTTTCCTCGACAACGTGCTCAGCGACTACATCGCCCGCGCCCCCGACGAGATGGCGCGCGCCAAGTACAGCGCGGACCGCGAGCGCAGCGTCGGCCTCGGCGTCATGGGCTTCCACTCCTTCCTCCAGGCTCGCTCGATCCCGTTCGAGGGCGCGATGGCCAAGTCGTGGAACCTCAAGATCTTCAAGCATATCCGCGCGCAGGTCGACGAGGCATCGATGATGCTCGCCAAGGAGCGTGGCCCCTGCCCGGACGCGGCAGACATGGGCGTGATGGAGCGCTTCAGCTGCAAGATGGCGATCGCCCCGACCGCGTCGATCTCGATCATCTGCGGCGGCACCTCGGCCTGCATCGAGCCGATCCCGGCCAACGTTTACACCCACAAGACGCTGTCCGGCTCCTTCTCGATCCGCAACCCGCACCTCGAG
>DASUVP010000212.1:0-2768 GCA_036378895.1 Sphingomicrobium sp. | reverse complement strand
CGGATCGATGACGCTTCCATCGCAGTTCGGGCCGTAGGCGCGGAGCATAGGCCTTCGTGTCGAACGAACGGCAGTGCTTTGCAAGCCGCTTCCGTCTGCTAACCTCCGCTTCGAATGACCCGTCCGACGCGCGCGGCCGCCGCCGCAATCGCCCTCTCCGCAGCCGCCGCAGCGCTCCTCTATTTGATGGGCCGGCCGCCGATCTGCACCTGCGGGGAAGTCGACCTGTGGGTGGGCCAGGTGAACAGCTCGCGGACCAGCCAGATGCTGTCGGACTGGTACAGCCCGAGCCACATCGTCCACGGCTTTCTCTTCTACGGCGCCCTGACCCTGCTCTTCCGCCGCTGGCCGGTCGAACGGCGGTTCCTCGCCGCCCTCTCCATCGAAGCGCTGTGGGAAGTAGTCGAGAACACGCCGATGATCATCAACCGCTACCGCGAGGCGACGGCGGCCCTCGGTTACTCCGGGGACAGCGTCCTCAATTCCATGTCCGACATCGCGATGATGGGGCTTGGCTTCCTGCTCGCCCGCAAGCTGCCGGTGTGGGCCTCGGTGCTGATCGTGCTGATCCTCGAGCTCGTGCCGCTAATCGTCATCCGCGACAATCTGACGCTCAACGTCTGGATGCTTCTGGCACCGAACGAATCCATCCGGGTGTGGCAAACGGGTGCCTAGGATTCGGCGCGATTCATGCTCATGCGTTTCAAATCAATCGGTTTGGGAAGTCGATTCGTGAAAACACTGGCCCTGGCCCTAACGGCGATCGTCGCATCGACCCTCGTCGCCACGCCCGCCAAAGCCGACGAGATTTTCGGCGGCGTCTATGTCCATGATGTCGATACGCCGTTCACGCTGAGCGGCGTCGAGGGCGGCGCCGACATCATGCTCGGCTGGAGAGGCGAGCCCCTGACCAAACTGCGGCTGCAACAATACCTCTTTGTCGCGGTGCATACCGCCGGGGAGACGCATTACGGGGCGTTCGGAATCTCGCGTAAGTTTGGGGAAAAGATCTTCGTGCGTCCGGGCATCGGGATCGCGATCCACACGGGATCGTCGCGCAACTTCGAGGATCCCGACAACGGCAAGGTCGATTTCGGCAGCCGGGTGCTCTTCGCGCCGGAGATCGCCGTGGGGACGCAGATCAACGAGCGCACGTCGATCGAGGCGAGCTGGGTGCACATGAGCACGGCTCAGATTTTCGGGAAGCAGAACCCGGGAATGGACAATTTCGGCGTGCGCCTGTCGGTGAAGTTCTAGCCCGCTAGAGGCAGCGGTTGAGAGTCCCCGGCACGCCGTAGGTCAGCTGAAACGGGCCGAGCTCGGTGCCGTCGGCCAGCGCCACCGACAGCGTCATCTGTTCCTTCGTGACGACCCCCGAATAGGTCGCCTCCTGCGCGGTGAAAATCTGGCCGACGCGCACGGGGCCGGGCTGGCCGGCGCGGTAGGTGCCCTTGATGCTGAACGGGCCTTGCGCGCTCCCGATCGCCTCGTCGACCGTGCCGGCGGCGCAATCGAATGCGACGGTGCCGACACCGCCTTCAAGATTGAGGTTCACGCCCGGGCCTCCCCAGAGCCCGACGAGCGTCTTCGGGGCCTTCGCGGGGTTCGTGCACGCCGCCAGCGCGAGCATCGCCAATGGAACGAGCGCCTTCATCCCCACCCCCTTCAGCTGCCGATCATATTCTCCGGCTTGACCACGCGGTCGAATGTTTCCTCGTCCACTAGCCCCAGTTCAAGCCCCGCTTCCTTGAGCGTCTGGCCATTCTGGTGCGCATGCTTGGCGATCTTCGCCGCATTGTCATAGCCGATCTCGGGCGCGAGCGCTGTCACCAGCATCAGCGACCGGTTCATATGCTCGCCGATGCGCTTTTCGTCCGGCTCCAGCCCGTCGAGCAGGCGCTTGGTGAAGCTCTCCATCCCCGTGCTCAAGAGGTTGATCGAGCGGATGACGTTAGCTCCGATCAGCGGCTTGAACACATTGAGCTCCAGGTGGCCCTGAAGCCCGCCCACCGTCACCGCCACATGATTGCCCATCACCTGCGCAGCGACCATCGTCAGCATCTCGGCCTGGGTCGGATTGACCTTGCCCGGCATGATCGAGCTACCCGGCTCGTTCTCCGGCAGCTTCAGCTCGCCCAGACCCGAGCGCGGCCCCGACCCCAGGAGGCGGATGTCGTTGGCGATCTTCGTCAGCGAGACGGCGATCGTGTTGAGGATGCCCGACAGCTCGACCATCGTGTCATGCGCGGCGAGCTCGGCGAACTTGTTCGGAGCGCTGGTGAAGGGAAGCCGCGTCAGGTTCGCGATCTCCTTGGCGAAGGCGTCGGCGAACCCTCGCGGAGCGTTGAGGCCGGTGCCCACGGCGGTTCCGCCCTGCGCCAGCCGGTAAATGCGCGGCATCACGCCTTCGACGCGCTCGATATTGTCGGCCAGCTGCTGCGCGTAGCCCGCGAATTCCTGGCCAAGCGTCAACGGAGTCGCATCCTGCAAATGCGTGCGGCCGATCTTGACGATGCCTTCCCAGCGCTTGGCCTGCTCGGCGAGGCGATCGTGCATTCCCTTGAGCGCGGGCAGCAGCCTGGCGTTGATCGCGCGCGCCGCCGAGACGTGAAGCGCGGTCGGGAAGCTGTCGTTGGAAGACTGGCTGCGGTTGACGTGGTCATTCGGGTGCACCGGCTCCTTGCCGCCGCGCGTGCCCGCGAGCTTCTCGTTCGCCCGGCCCGCGATCACCTCGTTCGCATTCATGTTGGACTGCGTGCCCGATCCGG
>DASUVP010000211.1:0-8618 GCA_036378895.1 Sphingomicrobium sp. | reverse complement strand
GAGCATGTCCGCGTCCATCCCGAGCAGCGAGGCCTGCTCGCGCGCGAGCTTGATGAACTCACCCCCGGTCAGCTCGGGCTCGCCACGCCCACGGCGCTGCGTGTTGAGCGCTTCGCGGACGAACTGCAGGTAGGAAACACCGGGGATTTCGACCGGATATTGGAAGCCGAGGAAGAGGCCGGCCGCGGCCCGTTCGTGCGGTTCCGCCGCAAGCAGATCGCGGCCGTCGAATGATACACTTCCGTCGGTGACCTCATAGCCCGGGCGTCCGGCGAGCACGTAGCCGAGCGTCGACTTGCCCGACCCGTTCGGGCCCATGATCGCATGTACTTCGCCCGCCGGAACGGACAGCGAAATGCCGTTCAAGATCGGCTTGCCGGCGACGGTCGCGTGAAGGTTCGAAATCTCGAGCATCTTATTTGTCGGTCTTCCCGGCGGGGCAGTTCATGAGGAAATGGCGGCGCATCGAATCCATCGCGTCGCGGCGGATTCCTTCGAGCATCCGGCGGTCGTTGAGCGCCCGTTGACGGTCCTCGATCGCGGCTTCCTCGAGCGAAAACTTCTTCTCGTCCGATGCCTTGATCGTGCCGGCTTCGCGCAATGTCGCGCGGCGCTGCGATAGATCAAGCCGCGCAGCGACGATCGCTTCCTGTTCGCGGTAAGCATCAAGCAGGAACGTGCTGCGCTGCGCAGTCTCGGCGGAGAAGGTGGGGTTCGCCGTCCCGCGATCGCACCGCGCAACCGCCTGGTTCAGCGCATCCAGATCGGCAGACGCTGCAACGAGAAACAAAAGCGGCATCATCCGACCGAACCCTCCAAACTGATTCCAAGCAACTTCTGCGCTTCAACCGCGAATTCCATCGGCAGCTGCTTCAGCACCTCCCGCGCGAAGCCGTTGACGATCAGCGCGACCGCCGCCTCCTGATCGAGCCCGCGGCTCATCGCGTAGAACAATTGGTCCTCGCTGATCTTCGACGTCGTCGCTTCATGCTCGATGGTCGCGGTGGGGTTCTTCACCTCGATGTAGGGCACGGTGTGGGCGCCACACTTGTCGCCGAGCAAAAGTGAATCGCACTGCGTGAAGTTGCGCACGTTCTCCGCGTTCGGGAGGACCTTCACCAGCCCGCGATAGGTGTTGTTCGACTTGCCTGCACTGATGCCCTTCGAAACGATGGTCGAGCGGGTGTTTGCGCCGATATGCACCATCTTCGTGCCGGTGTCGGCCTGCTGGCGGTTGTTGGTCAGCGCGACCGAATAGAATTCGCCGACGCTGCCTTCGCCCTTGAGGATGCAGCTCGGATATTTCCAGGTGATCGCGGAGCCGGTCTCGACCTGCGTCCAGCTGACCTTCGACCGCGCACCGCTGCACAAAGCGCGCTTCGTGACGAAGTTGAAGATTCCGCCCTTGCCTTCCGCATCGCCCGGATACCAGTTCTGGACCGTCGAGTATTTCACCTCGGCGTCCTCGTGCGCGAAGATCTCGACGACCGCGGCGTGCAGCTGGTTCTCGTCACGCATCGGCGCGGTGCAGCCTTCGAGATAGGACACGTAGCTGCCCTTGTCGGCAACGATCAAAGTGCGTTCGAACTGGCCGGTGTTCTCTGCATTGATCCGGAAATAGGTCGACAGCTCCATCGGGCAGCGGACGCCCTCGGGGATGTAGACGAAGGTGCCGTCGGAAAAGACCGCGCTGTTGAGGCAGGCGAAGTAATTGTCGCGCTGCGGAACGACCGAGCCGAGATATTTCCGCACCAGCTCAGGGTATTCGTGGATCGCCTCGCTGATGCTGAGAAAGATGACGCCCGCCTTCTTCAGCTCCTCGCGGAACGTGGTCGCGACCGACACGCTGTCGAACACCGCATCAACGGCGACGCGCGGCGCGCCCTCGACTCCGGCGAGCACCTTCTGCTCCTCGATCGGGATGCCCAGCTTCTCGTAGACGCGCAGGATTTCCGGATCGACCTCGTCCAGCGAGGCCAACTTCTCCTTCGCCTTGGGCGCGGCGTAATAATAAGCGTCCTGGTAATCGATCTCGGGGATGTCGAGCTTGGCCCAGCTGACCTCCTCCATCTCCAGCCAGGCGCGATAGGCCTTCAGCCGCCAGTCGAGCATCCACTCCGGCTCACTCTTCTTCGCAGAGATGAAGCGGACGGTTTCCTCGTTCAGGCCCTTGGGCGCGAACTCCTGCTCGATGTCGCTGGTGAAGCCCCATTCGTAGGTGGCGAGCTTCTCCGCGGCTTCCTGCGCCTCGCGGTTGCGGATGCTGGTCTGCTCGGTCATTGCGCCAGCTTCGTCAGGCTGACCGCGCCGAGAGCGCCGCGGATGGCGTTGCCAACGACGCCCATGTGCGGCTTCACATGGCAGACCTTGTCGAGCACACAGTCGTGGTTGTTGGCGTCAGAGCACATGGTGAGCGCGATCGGTCCTTCGACCGCTTCGACGATATCGGCCAGCGTGATCTTTTCCGCCGGCCTCGCCAGAGCGAACCCGCCCGCGGCGCCGCGGACGCTCGTCAGCAGGCCCTCGGCGGCAAGGCGGCCCATCAATTTCTGCGTGGTTGGCAACGGAACTCCAGTCTCCTGGGCCAGCTCGCTCGCGCTGAGACGCGCGCCGGCCTCCCGGCGGGCGGCGGCGGTCATGATCACGACCGCATAATCGGCGAGATGGGTCAGGCGCATTTTTAATTCGGACAATTTGAATCCGATTTAGTGGGTAGCGGCCGAAAACTCAACCTGGACGGATGACGCTGCGCCAGAGTGGGACTAAGCGGTTCCGCGTGTCGATTTACCCTCTGATCCGGCCTCTTGCCTTCGCCCTCGACGCAGAGAGAGCGCACCGGCTGACGATCGCGGGCCTCAAGCTGATTCCGAAGCTCGATCCGGCACGCTTCGCGGACTCGCTTCGCTCGACCGTTGCCGGGCTCGATTTTCCGTCGCCCGTCGGACTGGCCGCGGGCTTCGACAAGGACGCAGAGGTCCCCGAGCAGATGCTCGGCCTGGGGTTCGGCTTCGTCGAGGTCGGGACGATCACGCCCAAGCCGCAGCGGGGCAATCCGAAGCCGCGGCTGTTCCGCCTCGTCGAGGATCGCGCCGTCATCAACCGGATGGGCTTCAACAACAAGGGACAGGCGGCCGCCTTCGAGCGGCTGCGGCACACGACGCATCTGCACGGCGTGTTCGGGGTCAATGTCGGCGCCAATAAGGACAGCGCCGACCGCATTTCCGATTACGCGCTCGGAGTGCGCAAGATGGCGCCCGTCGCGCGCTATCTGACGGTCAACATCAGCTCGCCCAACACCCCCGGGCTCCGGGGTCTTCAGGAAGAGGGCGAGCTTCGAGAGCTCCTCGCGGCGGTCGAGGAGGTGCGCACCGACAAGCCGATCTTCCTCAAGGTCGCGCCCGACCTCCAGCCGGGCGATCATGAGCGGATCGTGCGAGCCGCGCTCGATCATCACGTCGATGCGCTGATCGTCTCCAACACGACCGTGTCGCGTCCGCCGCTCAAGTCGCGTCATGCGAAGGAAGAGGGCGGGCTGTCCGGCGAGCCGCTCAAAGCGCTCGCGCTGGATGCGCTGCGCGCGTTCCGCAACGCGAGCGGCGGCGAAATTCCGCTGATCGGAGTTGGCGGAATCGCCAATGCCGATGACGCGTGGAAGCGGATCGCGGCCGGCGCGAGCCTCGTCCAGCTCTATTCGGCGATGGTCTTTGAAGGGCCGGACATCGGCCGAGTCATTGCCGACGGCCTCGCCGAGCGCCTGAAGCGCGAGGGCTTTTCCAGCATCTCCGAAGTCGTGGGAATCGAAACGGCCTAAGGCCGCGGCAGGGTCAGCACCCGGCCTTCGCGCCGCGGGTCGAAGCCGCCGTCGATGCGACCGCCGCGGATGAGCACCCCGTGCACGCCCGAATCCTCGCCCTGGCCCGGCTTGAGCTCGATTCCGCGTTCGCGGAGGCCGGCAAGGATCTCCGGCGAGAATTTGGTCACTTCGCCCTGGAAATTCGGTCCGCGCGCGACGAGGTTCGGAGCGGCCAGCGCCTGCTGCATCGGCAGGTTCCAGTCGATCGCGGCGACCAGCGACTTGGCGACATAGGCCAGGATGGCATTGCCGCCCGCCGACCCGATCGCTCCGGCGAACTTGCCGTCGGGCGTGAGCAGGATCGTGGGAGTCATCGACGAGCGCGGGCGCTTGCCCGGAGCGATCGCATTGGCCACCGGACGCCCTTGGTCATCGACCGGCCTGAACGCGAAATCGGTCATCTGGTTGTTGAGGAAGAAGCCGTCGACCATCCGGCCTGACCCGAAGATGGATTCGACCGTGGTGGTCATGGAAACGACGTTGCCGTCCGCATCGCCGACGACGAAGTGGGACGTGCCGTTCGGCTCGAGCGTGGAATCATGGGCCGCGACCATGGCGCCCGCGGGAACGCCAGCGACCGGCGGCGGACCGGCAACCGGCCCGATGAGCCTGGCGCGGGAGGCGACATAAGCGGGGTCGAGCAGACCGTGGACGGGCACATTGGGAACGTCGCCGACATAGCGGTCGCGGTCGGCGTACATGATACGACTCGCCTCGGCGAACAGGTACCAGGACTGCGGATCGCTCGGGCCGCGCTGTGCGATGTCGGTATGCTCGAGCAGCTTCATCAGCTGGATCAGCCCGACGCCGCTCGACGGCGGCGGAGGAACGCACATCAGGTAGACCCGAACGGGCCGGCACAGCGGCTCGCGCTTCACCGGTCGATAATTGGCGAGGTCCGCCATCGTCATCGACCCGCCGAGCGGCCCGGCGCGGGTGCGCTCCACGATGCGCGCTGCAGTCGAGCCCGCATAGAGCGCCGACGGACCCTGCGCCGCGAGCCGCGACATGAAGTCCGCATATGCCGGGTTACGCAGCCGGCCGCCGGCGGCCACGAGCGAACCGTCGGGCTTGGTGAAATAAGCGACGACATCCGGGGCCGTGTTCTGCGGGAATTCGCCGCGAACCAATCTCGCAAGTCGAGGGCTGATGATGAAGCCGTCGCGCGCCGTTCTCTCCGCATCGGAGAACAGGCTGCTCCACGGAAGCCTGCCCCGCTCGGCATGCGCTTCGGCGAGCATCCGGACGACGCCGGGGACGCCGGTCGCGCGTCCGCTCAGAACCGCTTCGCCGAACGGCAGCGGCGTGCCGTCGGCGCGCAGGAACATGGATGAAGTCGCCTGCGCCGGGGCGACCTCGCGGCCGTCGAGCACGGACACTTTCCGGGAGCGCGCATCGTAATAGGTCATGAACGCGCCGCCGCCGATGCCCGAGCTTTGCGGCTCGACCAGCGACAGCATCGCCTGCACCGCGATCGCCGCATCGACCGCGCTGCCCTTGCGCTTGAGCACCTCCAGCCCGGCCTGCGCCGCGAGAGGGTTCGCCGCGATGACGAACGGCTCCATAGTGGCCCGCTGCTCGACGGCAGCCTGCGTTTTGGTGACCTGGGTGGAGGCCGGAGTGGCGCAGGCGGGAAGCCATGCGCAGGCGAGCAAAGTGAGCAACAGGCGGAGCGGACGCATCCCCGACGCGCTAGCCGAAGCGGGTCCCTCCGTCCACGCGCTGGCGCTCACGGCCGTTTCGGCTAAAAAGCCCCTCCGCTAGCGTGAAGGGGAGTCATGGCGCGGCAGCTCGAACATTTCCCGAACCTCGTCACGATGTTCCTCACCCGCGCCCGCGAGAAGGGCGGCGCGCCCTTCCTCTGGGCCAAGCGCGCCGGCGAATGGAAGAGCGTCAGCTGGAAGGAGGCGGCGGGCCAGGTCGCCGTCTTCGCCGAAAGCCTGAAGCGCATCGGCCTGGAGCCCGGCGACCGGGTCATGCTGGTCAGCGAAAACCGTCCCGAATGGCTGATCGCCGACCTCGGGATCATGGCGGCAGGCTGCATCACGATCCCGGCCTACACGACCAACATGACCCGCGATCACACCCATATCCTCGGCAATTCCGGCGCGAAGGCGGTGATCGTCTCCAACCAGAAACTGGCGAAAAACCTCATCCCCGCGGTGCTCTTCAGCTCGGAATGCAACCATGTGATCGGGATCGAGGACATCCGCACCGGACAGGCGCCGGGGACGGTCGATTTCCACCATTGGGACGAGCTCGTGGCCGGGAAGGCCGATGTCGACGCGCTCGAGCAGCGAATGCAGTCGGTCGGCCGCAAGGACCTCGCCTGCATCATCTACACCAGCGGCACGGGCGGAGCGCCGCGCGGGGTGATGCAGCACCATGGCGCGATCCTCGCCAACATCGCCGGCGCGGCCGACGTCATCTCCAACGACTTCGGCTGGGACGACGAGATCTTCCTCTCTTTCCTCCCCGCGAGCCACGCCTATGAGCATACCGGGGGCCAGCACTTCCCGATCGGGCTCGGCGCGCAGATCTATTATGCCGAGAGCCTCGAAAAGCTCGCCACGAATATCGAGGAGGTCCGGCCGACGATCATGGTCGTCGTCCCGCGGCTGTTCGAAATGCTCCGCGCGCGCATCCTCAAGTCGATCGAAGCGAGCGGCGGGATTTCGAAATATCTGCTGCGGCGGGCGCTTTCGATCGGCGCGAAGAAATATGAGAATCGCCGCAACCCGCTCGATCTGCCGATGGACGGCATCCTCTCGCTGACGCTGCGCAAGAAGGTGCGCGAACGCTTCGGCGGGCGGATGAAGGCCATGGTTTCGGGCGGGGCTCCGCTCAACCCGGAGGTCGGGCTGTTCTTCCAGTCCTTGGGCCTGACTTTCCTGCAGGGCTACGGGCAGACCGAGGCGGGGCCGGTGATCAGCTGCAACCGCCCCGCGGCGGGCCTGCGGATGGATAGCGTCGGTCCGCCGGTGAAGGACTGCGAAGTGTGCATCGCCGAGGACGGCGAAATCATGGTCCGCGGCGAGCTGGTGATGCAGGGCTACTGGCACAATCCGGAAGAAACGGCGCGCGTGCTGAGCGACGACGGCTGGCTGGCCACGGGGGACGTCGGCCATCTCGACGAGGCCGGACGGATCGTCATCACCGACCGCAAGAAGGACCTCATCGTCAATGACAAGGGTGACAATGTCGCTCCGCAGCGGATCGAGGGCATGCTCACGCTGCAGCCGGAGATCGCCCAGGCGATGGTCTATGGCGATCGCCGCCCGTACCTCGTTGCGCTGCTCGTCCCCGAGGCGGAGTTCGCCAACAAGCCCGACCTGCAGCAACGCCTGTCGAAGGCCGTGGACCGGGTGAACGCGGACCTGTCAGTGATCGAACGGATCAGGCGCTTCATCGTCGCGGACGAAGCGTTCACGACCGACAACGAGCAGCTTACGCCGTCGCTCAAGATCCGGCGCCACGTAATCAAGAAGGTCTACGGCGAGCGGCTCGACGCGCTCTACGGCAAGTAGCTCAGCCGCGCCGCGCGTAGGGCACCCAGTCCCCGATCGCGCAGGAGCCGACGGTCATTCCCGTGCGCACGTCGGCAACGTCGGCGATGTCGCCGCGGCACATGCCCATTCCGTTGCTCCGTGTGACCAAGGTGTAGAAGCCGCTCTTCAGCAGCGAGCATTCGCCGATGAGATGGTTCACATAGACCCGGCTGCCATCCTTGAAGACGAGCGTGCTGTCGTCGATCGGGGTCATGTGACCTGCACGGTAGCTGGGCAGGCAGGTGATCGGCGCCCCGGGTACCCTGTCGGCCGTCAGCTTCGCGAACTCGGCCTGGGCCTCCGCCGTTCGAGTCGGCGCGGGCGGCTGGGTCGCGCAGCTGCTCACTGCGGCTGCGGCGAGAAGGAGCGGGATTGCGCGCATGGCGAGACTCCTTTCGATGATGGGCCAGCTCTACAGCGCCCGGGCAGCTTAACGGAAGCTGTCTTTCTCCGCGCGCAGGCGGGCGAACTCCTGGACATCCGATGCACGAACGAAGGGGTTGGTCGCCCGTTCCTGCTCGACCGTGGTCGGAAGCGTGATCTTCCCCTCTTCGCGAAGCGCCGCTGCTTCCTCGAGGCGGCGCAAGACGTCCCTATTGCCCGGATCGGCGTGAGCGGCGAAGCGGGCGTTCGCGAGCGTATATTCGTGGCCGCAATAAATCCGGACATCGCCGCGAAGGGCCGCGATGCGCTGCATGTTGGCGTACATCTGTTCCGCGGTTCCTTCGAACAGCCGGCCGCAACCCATGGCGAACATGGTGTCGCCGACGAAGATCATGCCATCGTCCTCGAAGTAATAAGCGATGTGCCCGCCGGTGTGGGCCGGGATGTCCCAGACTACGGCCTCCGACCCGCCGACCCGGACCCGGTCGCCCTCGGCAACGATCCGGTCCATCCTGCTGACCCGCTCCGCTTCGGCCGGGCCAGTGATCGTGCATCCGGTCGAATCGCGAATTCCGTCGTTCCCGCCGGTGTGGTCCGGGTGCCAGTGCGTATTGAGCACTTGCGTGATCTTGAGGTTGCTCGCGGCCGCCGCGTCGAGCACCGGCTCGGCCACCGACGGGTCGACCGCCGCGGTCTCGCCGCTCCTTTCGTCGTGAATCAGCCAGACATAATTGTCGGTGAGAACCGGAACGGCGCTGACGGTAAGGCGCGCCATCACCATTCGCCCGTGTTGGGCATGGATGCCCAGGGCTCCGCCGGCGCCCTCCGCTCGC
>DASUVP010000210.1:0-3056 GCA_036378895.1 Sphingomicrobium sp. | reverse complement strand
CGGCTTCGCCTTCGACGCGAACGGGACGAGGCACGGCCAGTTCTTCGCTGAGCTAAGCCGAATTCCACGCACAGGCTCGACCGTGATCCTCACCGTCGGGACCCGACCCTTCCTGCTCGCGAGCAACGGCCAATGGGCATGGAGCCGGGACCCGACGCAGGAATCGGCGATCATCGCGGCGGTCCGCTCGGCTGGCGGAATGCGCGTCGATTCGCGCGACGCGTCGGGCCGCCGCTTCGTCGACCGCTACCTGCTCGACGGTGCTCCGACGGCGATCGACGCGGCTGCGGCGCGCTGCGCTTCGGCCAAGCTGGCAAAATCCGGCCGCAATAACTAGATAGGCGGCCCGCCATGAGTGCCGACACCGCCATCATGCCGATTCCCGGCCCGATCGACCCTGTGCCTGTGCCAAGGGCAGTGAAGCCGCGCGCCGACGGTCTGACCGAGCTGGTCGGCCTGTCCAAGGACCAGATCCGGACCGCGCTCGAAGAGGCCGGGCTCGAGCCAAAGCAGGCCAAGCTCCGCTCCAAGCAGATCTGGCACTGGATCTACAATCGCGGCGTCAGCGACTTCGCGGCGATGAGCGACATCGCCAAGGCGCAGCGGTCCTGGTTCGCCGAGCGCTTCATCATCACCCGGCCCGAAGTCGTCGAGGCGCAGGTCTCGTCGGACGGCACGCGCAAGTGGCTTCTTAAGACTCACGACGGCCATGATTTCGAGATGGTTTTCATCCCCGACGCCGACCGCGGGACGCTCTGCGTCTCGAGCCAGGTGGGCTGCACGTTGAACTGCCGCTTCTGTCACACCGGGACGATGCAGCTGGTGCGCAACCTCGAGCCCTCGGAGATCGTCGGCCAGGTGATGCTCGCCCGTGACGCTTTGGGCGAATGGCCGAGCCAGCCGGAGGGGCGGATGCTCACCAACATCGTGATGATGGGCATGGGCGAGCCGCTCTACAATTTCGAAAATGTCCGCGACGCGCTGAAGATCGTGATGGACGGCGACGGGCTCGGGCTTTCGAAGCGGCGGATCACGCTCTCCACGAGTGGCGTCGTCCCGATGATGGACCGAGCTGGCGAGGAGATCGGCGTCAATCTTGCCGTGTCCCTCCATGCGGTGACCAAGGAAGTCCGCGACGAGATCGTTCCCCTGAACCGCAAGTACGGCATCGAGCAATTGCTAGAAGCCTGCGCCGCTTATCCAGGGGCGAACAATGCGCGCCGCATCACGTTCGAATATGTGATGCTGAAGGACAAGAACGACAGCGACGAGGACGCGCGCGAGCTCGTCCGGCTGATCCGTCAGTACCGGCTTCCGGCGAAAGTGAACCTGATTCCGTTCAACCCCTGGCCCGGCGCGCCCTATGAATGCTCGACCGACGAGCGGATCCGGTCCTTCAGCAACATCGTCTTCGAAGCGGGGATTTCCGCGCCCGTCCGCACTCCGCGTGGCCGCGACATCGATGCCGCCTGCGGCCAGCTCAAGACCGCCGCCGAGCGCAAGCGCAAGGCTCGCGAGGCCGCCTGACGGATTTGCCCGCGCTTTCACGGCGTGGCAGCATTCCTTTCCGATCGCGGAGGTGCTGCATGGCGTTGATCGAGAAGCTTGTTGGCAAGGTCATTCGCAAGGGGCGGCTCGACCTCGTCATGCCGGACGGGCGCAAGCTCGAATTCGGGCCCGGCGACGGCAAACCGTTGACCGTCCGCCTCACCGACCGGAAGGCGGCCTTCGCCATCGCCCGCAACCCGCGCCTCGGACTGGGCGAAGCCTATATGGACGGGCGGATCGTCGTCGAGGACGGCGACATCCTCGACCTGATGGAGCTCGTCACCGGGGCTAACCGCTGGGAGAACGGGGGCGCCGGTCGCAAGGCGGTCAACAAGGGCAAGAACCCCTTGAAGGCGCTTTTCCGCGCAAGAAATGTCGTCAAGCGGGCGCGCAAGAACGTCGCGCACCACTATGACATCGGCAACGACCTCTACCGCCTCTTCCTCGACGACGATCTGCAGTACAGCTGCGCCTACTTCACCGATCCGAAGAACAGCCTCGAGCAGGCTCAGCTCGACAAGAAGGCGCACATCGCCGCCAAGCTCGCGCTGGAGCCGGGTCAGCATGTGCTGGACATCGGCTGCGGCTGGGGCGGGACGGCGCTTTATCTCAACCGCGTCGCCGGCGTCCGGGTGACCGGCGTGACCCTATCGGAGGAGCAGCTGAAGGTCGCCCGCGAGCGCGCCGCGGCCGCCGGCGTCGCCGACCGGGTGAAGTTCGAGCTGATCGATTACCGCCATGTCGAGGAGCAGTTCGACCGGATCGTCTCGATCGGCATGTTCGAGCATGTCGGCGGGGCCCATTACGACGAGTTCTTCGCCAAGTGCCGCGAACTGCTGAAGCCCGATGGGGTCATGCTGCTCCATACGATCGGCAAGCTCGGCAAAGCGTCGGTTCCGGATCCCTTCACCGACAAATATGTCTTTCCGGGCTATCATCTGCCGTCGATCTCGCAGATGGCCGCGGCGAGCGAGAAGGTGCGGCTGATCACGACCGACATCGAGACGCTGCGGCTGCACTACGCCTACACGCTGCGTCACTGGCTGGAGCGGACGCGCAGGGCGAAGGCAAGGATCGTCGAGCTGTACGACGAGCGTTTCTTCCGAATGTGGGAATTTTATCTCGCCGGCGGCGTGGTGGCCTTCGAGTCCGGGTCGATGTGCAATTATCAGCTGCAATATGTTCGCGACCGCAACACCTTGCCGATCACGCGCGACTATATGGCTGAAGCCGAGGCGCGGTACCGCAAGCTCGGCGCCGCGCCTGCGCAGAAGGTCGCGACCCGCAAGAAGGCGCCGGCGCCCGAATCCGTGAAATAAAAAGAGGCCCGACGGTCAGCCGCCGGGCCGTTCTGGTTAGCCGCGATGCTGCGCGCGCATCCGCTCACGCGCCTGGCGCCGCTCGTCGGGAGTGATCTGCCCGTCGCGATGGGCGTCGGCCATGTCGAAGTGCCGGAGCGCGGCGGCTTGCGCTTCCTGCAGAGTCACCCGGCCATCCTTGTTCTCATC
>DASUVP010000209.1:0-3675 GCA_036378895.1 Sphingomicrobium sp. | reverse complement strand
TACACCTATTTCTGGTTCGGGCTTGCGCCGGTGGTAGAAACGCCCGGCCACTACACCGACCTCGAAGTCATCGCGGACGGCTATGTCTCGGTGACTCCGCTGCACCTCGACCTCACGCACGACCCGTCGCTGGAGGAGCTTCG
This sequence comes from Sphingomicrobium sp., assembly GCA_036378895.1. Classification (GTDB taxonomy): domain Bacteria; phylum Pseudomonadota; class Alphaproteobacteria; order Sphingomonadales; family Sphingomonadaceae; genus Sphingomicrobium. The sequence goes on along the minus strand of DASUVP010000209.1, from coordinate 3,532 downwards.
TGGGCGCTTCGCCTGACGCCCGTCAGGAAGGGTAGCGGATCTCCAGCACCTCGTAGCTTTTCTCGCCCGAGGGTAGGCGGACGACCCGCTCGTCGCCAACGCGTGCTCCAACGAGCGCCCGGGCGAGGGGAGCGCTCCAGCCGATCCGGCCAACCGAGGCATCGGCCTCATCGTCGCCGACGATCGTAAGGGTGCGCCGAGCATCCTCCTCATCGGCGAGTTCGACGGTTGCTCCAAAGCGCACTTGATCCCGCGCACCCTGAGCGCCTGGCTCCACGACCTTGGCGGCCTTCATCACCTTGGAGAGGTGCGCGAGCCTGCGGTCGATCTCGCGCAGCTTTTTCCGGCCGTAGATATAGTCGCCATTCTCCGACCGGTCGCCGTTGGCCGCAGCCCAGGCGATCGTCTCGACCAGCTTCGGCCGCTCCACCGCGAACAGCTCTTCATATTCGGCGCGAAGGCTCGCGAAGCCGGCGCCGGTGATGAACCGCGGTTGCCCCTGACTCATTCGTCCGTCCTAGCCCGGACGGCTCTTTCCGAGGAAGCGGGAGACGTGGACTGTCCCGTTCGGCGAGCTCGGATTCATGCGGTCGTAGACGACGCTGTTCTCGATGACGCGCTGCACATAGGCCTTGGTTTCGCCGAACGGGATCTGCTCGATCCACTGCAGCACGTCCTTGCGGCCGCGGGGATCGCCGTAGCGATTGACCCATTTGCCTGCATTGCCGGACCCAGCGTTGTAGCTCGCCACCGCAAGCGGAACATTGCCGTCCCAGATGTTGAGCATGCGCTGAAAATAAGCGGTGCCCAGCCTGACGTTGTAGGCCGGGTCGGACGTCAGCCTGTAGGGGTCATAGGAAATCCCCATCTTGCCCGCCTGCTCGCGCGCAGTTCCCGGCATCAGCTGCATAATCCCGCGGGCGCCCGCGTGGCTGACCGCCGAACGGTCGAAGGAGCTTTCCTGGCGAGCGATCCCGTGGGCGAGCGACCACATGCGCGCGCCGTCGATCGCCGCAGGCAGGCGCGGATAGGCGGTCTCGACGTAGAAGGCGCTGCCCTTCACGCGGGCCATCCGCGCGACCCACACGCCGAGGTCCTCGCGGCCGATCTGCTGGCCGAGCTGAGTAGCCAGCACGCGCTCTGCATCGTTGTTGAGCGATTCTGCGAGCGCGCGGACGAAGAGCGTCTGCTCTTCGCGGCGGCCTTGCTGGCCCGCGATCTGCAGTGCGTGCACCAGCCGGCGGGTGCCGAACTCTGACCTCTGGGCCGGGTTGACGGCGAAGGTTGGGAGAGGTCCTGGCGCAGGGACGGCGCGGCCCAGCTGCTCGAGCGCGAGCTGGCCGTAGAACAGCTCCGGGTAGGAAGCCGCGCGCTGAAAGTAGGCCGAGCCTTCGGTCACCCGCCTCGCGGACATGGCCGCCTTGCCGGCCCAGTAGAGACCCTTGGACAGGACCTGGAGCGATCGGCCACCGCGCGAGTAGCGGTCGAACATGACCATCGCGTCGCCGGGCCGGTTGAGCCCGCTCCATGCGGCGGTCCCACCGAGCCACATCAGCGAGGTATATTTGTCCCGGATGCCGATGTGCTGGTCGGCAACCTCTGCGCCCGGCGGGAGGATGTCTTCCGCCTGGCGGGCGATATTGTAGGCTAGCCCCCATTGGCCTTCCTGCGCGGCGCCGTCGGCGAGCAGGATCTGCATGTCCATGAACCGCTCGGGGTCAGCCGGTCGGAAGGTGAAATTGTGGTCGCGGGCGAACAGCTGGCGGGCCGCGCTCTCCCAATTCGCGTCGCGGAGGTAACGCGCACGGTCCATCATCAGTCCGGCGTCGGTAGTGACCTGGCCGATGACACCCTGGTAGCGGGTTTCGGCGTCGGACCAGCGCCGCTGCATCGCCACGCGCGCAGTGAACGCCGCGCGCCGCGTCGCCGAGGTCATCGGGAGAAAGCGCTCGGCGTCGGTTCCGTTCTTGGCGAAGAGCAAAGCGTCGGTCCGCCGGTCGTGGTCTTCCCACGTCAGATACTGGCTGTAGCGTGCGAAGATGCTCTGCTCGTCGGTGGCGCTGAGGTCCGGCGAGGCCCAGGCGGCCTTCACGGCGGCAAGGGCTTCCGGGCCACGGCCAGTCGCGCTCAGGGCGTCCGCGAGACGGGCGTAACCGGTTCCGGTCTCCGGCTTCTCCGAGGCGAAAAAGGCCAGGACAACGCCGGCATTCTCGCCCGGGCGCATCTGGCGCTCCGCCCACCGGCGAAGCTTCGATTCCTCCGGCCAGCCCGGGTTGGCGTTCAGGAAGCGGGCATAGTCGGCGAAAGTGTAGCCGCTGTTCTGACGCAACCGCCGCCAGTCGTTGAGCGCATAACCGACGCTGTAGCCCGCTATCGGGGCGGCATAGGCCGGCCGGGCTACGGTATAGGGCGCCTGGGTTGACGCGGCGGTCGACGTGACAAGCAACGCCGGCAGGAAGAAAGCGACACCTCTCATGCTGGACATTCTCTTTCCGCGGTCCTTATCAGTCCCTGAACAGCGCCGATTATCCACTTCGGCGAGTCACTCGTGAAGGCGAAAAATTCATGTTTTACGGGTCGATACCGGCTCTGGTGACACCTTTTTCGGGCAACTGTGTCGATGAAGACTCACTTCGCGAGTTCGTCGACTGGCAGATCGCCGAAGGGTCGAACGGGCTGGTCCCATGTGGAACCACCGGTGAAGTGGCGACGCTCGATTCCGACGAGCATCGCCGTGTGATCGAGATCACGGTCGAAGCGGCCCGCGGGCGAGTTCCGGTCATCGCCGGCTGCGGCAGCTATTCGACGGCCGCTACGATCGAGAAGATGAAGGTCGCCAAGGAAGTGGGCGCCGATGCCGCCTTGGTCGTGGTTCCCTATTACAACAAGCCGAGCCAGGCGGGGCTCGCCGCCCATTTCCGCGCGGCGGCCGAGAGCTCGGACCTGCCCATCATCGTCTACAACGTGCCGTCGCGAACGGTCGTTGACATCTCGGTCGAGACTCTGGCGGAGGTATCGCGGCTTCCGACGGTCGTCGGAGTGAAGGACGCGACCGGCAATCTGGGGCGCGTCTCCGCCCAGCGCCTCGCTTGTGGAGAACAGTTCGTCCAATTGTCCGGCAATGACGACATGGCCCTGGGCTTCAACGCCATGGGCGGCGTCGGCTGCATCTCCGTCAGCGCGAACGTCGCGCCGCGGCTTTGCGCGGACTTTCAGGAAGCGATGCGCGAGGGTCGTTGGGATGAGGCACTGAAGCTCCAAGACCGGCTGTATCCCCTGCATGCCGCTTTATTCACGGATGCATCGCCGGGGCCGACGAAATATGCGCTGACCAGGGTGCGTCCGGGATATCCGGCGGATCTGCGCCTGCCCTTGACCGAGGCGTCGGATGCGTCGAAGCGCGCTGTCGACCAGGCGCTGGAGCACGCCGGTCTCCTCTAAATCGGGATTTCAGTGTCCAAGCCTCTCCCCGCACCGTTCGACAAGAAGAAGGTCGTCGCCGAAAACCGGCGCGCCCGCTTCGACTATTTCG
>DASUVP010000208.1:0-4367 GCA_036378895.1 Sphingomicrobium sp. | reverse complement strand
GATCATCAACCAGGGGCAGGTCGTCGCCAACGAGCCGACGCGCGAGCTCGTCGCCAAGGCCCAGGAGAAAGCGGTCGTCGTTACCTTCGACCATGACCTCGACACGGTGCCGAGCCACGCCTGCTTCGAAGACATCCGTCTTCTCGACGAACGGTCGATCGAGATCACCTACCGCAAGGACAAGTGCAACGCCGGCGATGTCCTCGCTGCCGTGCAGCAGGAAGGTTTCTCCATCGTCGACGTCCGCACGCGCGACCCGGATCTCGAGGACGTGTTCCTCAGCCTGGTGAGCGAAAAGGCCGCATGACCGCGACGGCGGATGTCCTCGTCGTCGGTTCCGGCGCCGCCGGCCTCACCGCCGCGCTCAACCTCGCCGAAGACCGCAAGGTGGCGGTGATCGCCAAGGGCGCTCTGGGCGAGGGCGCGACCGGCTGGGCGCAGGGCGGCATTGCCGCCGTGTTGGAAGAAGGCGACAGCTTCGAAGCGCATATCAACGACACGATGATCGCCGGCGCGGGCCTCAACGACCGCGACGTCGTAGAGCATGTCGTCGAATCCGCGCCCCAGGCGATTGCCCGGCTCGTCGAGCTTGGGGTGCCGTTTGCGACCGAAGGCGACGCGCTTCACCTCACCCGCGAAGGCGGACACAGCTTCCGCCGCATCGTCCATGTCGCCGACGCGACCGGCGCAGCGGTGCAGCAGGCGCTGGAGGCGGCGGCGCTGAAGCATCCGAACATCACGCTCATTCCCGACATGGTCGCGGTCGACCTCATCACCGGCCGCCACGCGTCGAACTTCTCGACCAGCGGCGCGGTGCACGGGCTCTACGCCTACAACCGCCGCAAGAAGCGGGTCGAGGCGCTGACCGCACGGGCGACGGTGCTCGCGACGGGTGGGGCGGGTCGCACCTATCTCTTTTCGACAGCGCCGCGCGGAGCGACCGGCGACGGGATCGCCATGGCCTGGCGGGCGGGCTGCCGGATCTCCAACATGGAGTTCATGCAGTTCCACCCGACCTGCCTCTACAATCTGCAGGTCAAGAATTTCCTCATCACCGAAGCGGTTCGGGGCGAGGGCGGTCAGCTCAAGATACCGGGCAGCGGCGAGCGCTTCATGCCGCGCTTCGACGAACGTGCGGAGCTCGCGCCGCGTGACATCGTCGCCCGCGCCATCGACCATGAGATCAAGCGGCTCGGCCTCGATTACGTCCATCTCGACATCTCGCACCGCGAGCCGGACTTCGTCCGCGGCCACTTTCCCAACATCTACGAGAAGCTGCTCGGCCTCGGCATCGACATCACCAGGGAGCCCATCCCGGTCGTACCGGCCCAGCACTACACGTGCGGCGGAGTGATGGTGGACCTCCACGGCTGCACCGACGCGCCCGGTCTTTATGCCGCCGGCGAAGTCACCCAGTCCGGCCTCCACGGCGCCAACCGCCTCGCTTCGAACAGCCTGCTCGAATGCCTCGTGTTCGGCGAGGCGGCGGCGAAGCACATCCTGTCGAACTGGGACTCGCTCGCCGAAGTCCCCGACGTCCGCGCCTGGGACGAAAGCCGCGTCACCGACAGCGACGAGGAAGTGGTGATCGCCCAGACCTGGGGCGAAATCCGCCGCTTCATGTGGAACTATGTCGGAATCGTCCGGACGACCAAGCGGCTCGAGCGGGCGAAGCACCGGATCGACCTGCTTCGGCAGGAGGTCGCCGACTATTACAAGCATTTCCGCGTCACTCCGGACCTGATCGAGCTGCGCAATCTGGTAGAGGTCGCCGACCTCATCATCCGCTCGGCTTTGTCGCGGCACGAAAGCCGCGGGCTTCACTACACGCTCGATTTCCCGGAAACGGACGCGAAGGCGAAGGACACGGTGCTCGTCCCATGATCGATCCGGTACGCCCGATTTCCCCCGACGACATCGAGCAGGCGCGCTCGCGCATCGCGGGCACCGTGTTGCGCACACCGCTGGTGAAGCTCGACCTCGGGATCGGCGCTCCGGAGATCTACCTCAAGCTCGAAAACCTGCAGCCGACCAACGCCTACAAGATCCGCGGGGCTTCGAACGCCGTCGCGCGTCTGTCTGATGAGGAGCGTGCGCGCGGCGTGTGGACGATCAGCGCGGGCAATGCCGGACAGGGCGTCGCTTATGCGGCGCGGAAGTTCGGCATTCCCTGCAGCGTCGTGGCGATCGAGACCGCTCCGCAAACCAAGCTCGACCGGATGCGGGCGCTCGGCGCGACCATCGTCCCCGTCTCTTACGACGATGCCTGGAAGGCGGCCGAGACGCATGCCTTCGAGGGACTTGACGGCACCTTCATCCATCCGTTCGACAATCACGATTTCATCGCCGGCCATGCGACGATGGGCCTCGAGATTATCGAGGACCTGCCCGACGTGAAGACCGTCATTGCCGCCATCGGTGGCGGCGGGCTGATCACCGGCGTCGGAAGCGCGATCAAGGCACGCAGCCCCGACATAGCAGTCATCGGCGCCGAGCCCGAGACTGCGGCGCCCTACGCTCTGTCCTTGCGCGAAGGCGTCCCGCGGAAATTCCCGGACTGGCAGGCAAGCTTCGTCGACGGCGCCGGCGGAAAGAGCGTGACCGAGCGCATGTGGCAGCGGATGCGGCCGGTCACCGACGGGACGATTACGGTCACGCTAGACCAGACTCGCGAGGCTATGCGGCTGATTGCCGAAAAGAGCCGGACCATTGCCGAAGGAGCAGGGGCGCTCTCGCTGGCGGCGGCGCTCACCGGTCAGGCCGGCGAGGGCCCGATCGTCTGCATCGTCTCCGGCGGCAACATCGACCTGAAGACGTTCGCGGAACTGGTCGCAGCCTAGGCGCGCAGCGTCGCGTCTAAAACCTGCATTAAGCGTGTCCAGTCGTTTGCAGAAATCCGGCTCCGCTCGCTAGAAGTTGCGCCATGGCTCTCAATCCGCTCGCCTGTGCGGCCTGTCCCGTCCGCGACCGCGCCGCCTGTGCGGCGCTCAGCGAAGGCCAGCGCGACGAGCTCGGACGGCTCGGGCACCATCGCACCTTGCAGCGTGGCGAGGCGCTGTTCGCGGCGGGCGACGACAGCCTGGCCTGCGCGACGCTCATCTCCGGCGCACTCAAGATCAGCAGCTTCGGCAAGGACGGCACCGAGCGAATCCTCAGCCTCGTCCACCCTTCCGGCTTCGTCGGAGAGATGTTCGCTCCGGTTGCGCGCCATGACGTCATCGCGCTCACGGAGAGCCGACTGTGTGTGTTCGGACGCAAGGATTACGAGCGGGCGATAGAGCGCTTTCCTGCGCTTGGCCGCGCCTTGCTCCGCCGGTCCGCCGAGGACCTGTTCGAAAGCCGCTCGATCATCGACCTGACGAGCCGCCGAAGCGCGAAGCAGAAGGTCGCGGGTTTCCTGCTGGCAATGGCCCGCGCGGCGAGCGATTCCCCTTGCCACCCCGGGGCATGGTTCGACCTGCCGCTTAGCCGCGAGGAAATTGCGGGCGTTCTCGGCCTGACCATTGAAACGATCAGCAGGCAGATCGGAAAGCTCGAAATGGACGGCATTATCGCCCGCGAAGGCCGGCGCGGGATCCGGCTGCTGGATCCCGGCCGGCTCGAAGCGCTTGCGGGTTAGGGGGAGCGCTTCTCTTAGACCAAAGCGACGATCGTCGCGATCGCGACCGCCCAGAGGAAGATGAAAGACGGCAGCATCAGCACCAGGACGGTCGCTTCCTTGCCGCCGCACCGCCCATGCTCAGTTTCGATCCCGCGTTGCAGGAAATCGGTCCAGCCGAGCGCGCGCGCTCCCTCGTCCGGGGACGCCTTCACGAAGATCGCGGGCACGGTGAAGAAGGCGATGATGAACGCGGCGAAGATCCCGAACGGGACCGCCAGGCCCGGATTGGCAAGGGCAAGGCAGAGCACGCTGACAAAACCCATGAACAAAGCGGCCGTGATCAGGTGAATCGCCGGCGGAAGCCCGAAATTGTGATCCTCGCACGCGCGCCCGACGGGCGGGGCGACGACTTCGTTGCGGGCGACGAGGACATCATGAGAAACGCGACGGGACATTGCAGCCTCCTAGAGAGATGAGGCTTGAGTAGGGGAAATCGGGGCGGGTGACTTTGACCGCGGTCAAACTGGCTTCACAGCCGCGCCGATTTGCCGGAAGCTGCACCGGGCGCTTGCCCAAGGGGAGGTTCTCATGTCGGTCGAACTGAAAATCGCTGCTCTTGGCGCGCTCCTGCTCCTCGTTCATATCTTCGCCGCGGTTCACCTCAAGACGAAGCAATACGGCCGCAAGTGGAACGTGGGGGCACGCGACGAGAGCCTGCCGCCGCTCGATCCGGTCGCTGGCCGCCTCGCCCGGGCCCAGGCGAATT
>DASUVP010000207.1:0-7103 GCA_036378895.1 Sphingomicrobium sp. | reverse complement strand
CAAGGACAGCGTCATCACCGGCTATCGCGATCACGGGCACATGCTTGCCTACGGCATCGACCCGAAGGTGATCATGGCCGAGCTCACCGGGCGCGCCGCCGGCATTTCCAAGGGCAAGGGCGGCTCGATGCACATGTTCAGCGTCGAGCACGGCTTCTACGGCGGGCACGGCATTGTCGGCGCGCAGGTTTCGCTCGGCACGGGTCTCGCGCTCAAGCACAAGTATAGCGAGGATGACGGAGTCAACCTCACCTATTTCGGCGACGGCGCGGTCAACCAGGGCCAGGTCTACGAGGCCTTCAACATGGCCCGGCTTTGGGACCTGCCGGTCATCTACGCCATCGAGAACAATAAATATGCGATGGGCACGAGCATCGAGCGCTCGTCGTCCGAGCCTCTGCTCTACCGCCGCGGCGAGAGCTTCCGGATCCCCGGCATCCAGGTCGACGGGATGGACGTGCTCGCGGTTCGTGGTGCCGCGGAAGTCGCGCTCGAATGGACGCGGAGCGGCAAGGGTCCGATCATCCTCGAGTTCCTCACCTATCGCTACCGCGGCCACTCCATGTCCGACCCGGCCAAGTACCGGACGCGCGAAGAGGTGCAGGACTATCGCGAGCATCACGACCCGATCGACCGCGCCGCCAAGGACCTAGAGGCGATGGGCGTGAAGGAAGAGGAGCTCAAGGCGATCGACAAGGAGATCAAGGACATCGTAGTGGAGGCTGCGAAGTTTGCCGAGGAAGCGCCGGAGCCCGATGCGTCCGAGCTTCACACCGACGTCCTGGTGGAGACCTACTGATGGCGACCGAGCTGAAGATGCCGGCGCTGTCGCCGACCATGGAAGAAGGCACGCTGGCCAAGTGGCTCGTCAAGGAGGGCGACGAGGTGAAGTCGGGCGACATCCTGGCCGAGATCGAGACCGACAAGGCGACGATGGAGTTCGAGGCGGTCGACGAAGGCAAGATTGCCAAGATCCTCGTTCCCGAAGGAACGGACGGCGTGAAGGTCGGTCAGCCGATCGCTCTGCTCGCAGCCGACGGTGAGACGGTCAGTGAAGCGCCCGAAGCCCCCGCGAAGCCGGCAGAGGCTGCCCCTGCCAAGGAGGCGCCGGTGCCTGCCGATCAGCAGCACGAGGCTACCCCGACGCCGCATCAATTCGAGACCGCGGCACGCGAGCTCGTCGCCGACGTCGCCAAGACCGTCGACGAGCCGGACGTGCCCGAAGGCACGCCATTGGTCAGCACGACCGTTCGCGAAGCGCTGCGCGACGCGATGGCGGAAGAGATGCGCAAAGACGAGCGCGTCTTCGTGATGGGCGAGGAAGTCGCCGAATATCAGGGTGCCTACAAGGTGACCCAGGGGTTGCTGCAGGAATTCGGTCCGAAGCGCGTCATCGATACGCCGATCACCGAATATGGCTTTGCCGGCCTCGGCTCCGGCGCGGCCATGGGCGGCCTGAAGCCGGTCATCGAGTTCATGACGTTCAACTTCGCCATGCAGGCGATCGATCACATCATCAATTCGGCCGCGAAGACCAACTACATGTCGGGCGGCCAGATGCGCTGTCCGATCGTGTTCCGCGGTCCAAACGGCGCCGCTGCACGCGTCGGCGCCCAGCACAGCCAGAATTACGGACCGTGGTACGCCAGTGTTCCGGGCCTTGTCGTGATCGCGCCGTACAGCGCGGCCGATGCGAAGGGCCTGCTGAAGGCTGCGATCCGAAGCGAGGATCCGGTTGTCTTCCTCGAGAACGAGCTGCTTTACGGTCAGCATTTCGACGTTCCGCAGCTGGACGATTACGTCCTGCCGATCGGCAAGGCGCGTATCGTGCGTCCGGGCAAGGACGTGACCCTCGTCAGCTATTCGATCGGCGTCGGCGTCGCGCTCGAAGCGGCGCAGGAGCTGATGGGCGAGGGCATCAACGCCGAAGTCATCGACCTCAGGACGCTGCGGCCTCTCGACAAGGCGACGGTGCTGGAGAGCCTGAAGCGCACCAATCGCATGGTCGTCGTGGAAGAAGGTTGGCCGACCTGCTCGATCGCCAGCGAAATCATGGCCGTGTGCATGGAGGAAGGCTTCGACGACCTCGATGCGCCGGTGCTTCGGGTGACCGACGAGGACGTACCGCTGCCCTATGCCGCCAATCTCGAGAAGCTGGCGCTGATCAAGGCATCGGATGTCGTCGCAGCCGCAAAGGCCGTCTGTTACCGCTGACGAGGATCTAGCCGCCGCGATCGGAGCCGATCGCGCGCAGATGTTGCGGCTGCTCGCCGCGGACCTGCGGCCTGCGTTCGAGGCGCTTTTCCAGGTCGATGCGGCGATGGGCGACGTCGTTGCGCGCGCAACGCAGCCAGCGCTTGGAGCGGTCAAGCTCGTTTGGTGGAGAGAGCGGCTCGAGGAGCTGGATCAGGGCATCGTGCCTGCGGAACCGCGCCTGCGTGCGGTCACCCAGCATTTGCTGCCTCAAGGGATAAGGGGCGCTGACCTCGCTCTGCTGGAGGACGGGTGGGCAACGCTCTTTGAAACGCAGGTCGAACCGCGTCGCATTTCCAATCGTGGTGCGGCTTTATTCAGGTTTGGCGGGCGCCTGCTCGACGCCGACGACGAAAAGCTTGGAGATGCGGGCGCGATCGTCGCGCTGCTGGGCGTGGGGCGACGCGGCCTTCCTGGCTTACTGGACCGGGCTAGCGATCATGAGCGTCCTCTGATCCGGCATCGATTCCCGCGCCGCCTGCGCCCGCTCACCGCACTTGCACGGCTCGCTGTTCGCGATCTCAGGTCGGGTCCGCCGTTCGAGCCGGAAGGCACGCCGCCGCGCGTGGCAGCCATGCTTCGGCATCAATGGAGCGGGATCGTTACGCGCGGCGATTGACAGCGTCCGTTTCGGACGCAAGTTTTCCGTGACGCCGAATCTCCTTATGTTGATGGAGGTACGCCTTGGCGCGTTTCCTAGCCGGGCTGCGGCCTGTTTTCTGCTCCTGACCGGAGCCTTCCTGTTCTGGCAGAGCAGGGCCGCCGAGACACCCTTGCTACCCGAGGCACCGCCCGCACGCATGGCGGGTCCGGCGCTCGTTGCGCAGAACTGCCTTCAACTCCGCCGGAAGCCACGCCGAAGAGCCGCGAGGAAAAGCGCTTCTCACGCGCCGACAAGGACAAGAACGGCCGCATCGAGCGCGAGGAACTGCTCGCGTCGCGGCGCAAGGCCTTCGCCAAGCTCGACAAGAACGGTAACGGCTCGCTCTCGTTCGAGGAATGGGCGGTGAAGACGATCACAAGTTCGCGGGCGCCGACAAGGACCGCTCCGGGTGGCTCGACGCACCCGAATATGCGTCCACGGCGCTCCTCCGCCGAAGAAAAAGCGCTGTTCGTGTTAATTCTGTCTTGAAGACGACGTTACCGGCTTGAGGTAATGGAAAACTGCGCTAGCCGCGAGGCATGAAGCTGACCTCATTGACGTACACCAGCCTTGCCCGCCTCGACCTGCAGTCTTCCGACCTTGAAGCTATCCACCGCACCGCGCGGGAGCAGAATGCGTTGGACGGAATCACCGGCCTGCTCGTGTTCAACGGCACGCATTTCCTGCAGATCATCGAAGGAGCCGAGGATGCGATCGAGGATCTCGTGGAGCGGCTACGCAAGGATCCGCGGCACAACGGCTTCGAGATCCGGGACCGGCGCCAAGTGGATGCGCGAAGCTTTCCGGGCTGGTCAATGGAACTGGTGCGGGTGAACGCCAGCTATTTTGAGGCGCGTGACAAAATCACCGATCGCCTTCCGGACACGGTACCCGTAGCAATCCAGGCCCGGCTATTGCGCATGACCGAGCTGATCTCGACGATCGAGTTCCCGAACTAGGCGAGCTCCGCGACGGGCTCGCGCTCCAGCCATTCCGCGAGCTTCCGGCGGGCGCGGTCGGTGTAGAGCTTCTTGCGGTCGGCCTTTCTAGACTTGGGGCCTTCCAGCGGTGGCATCAGGCCGAAGTTCACGTTCATCGGCTGATAGCTGTGTGCGTCGGCGCCGCCCGTGATGTGGCCGAGAAGGGCGCCGAACGCGGTCTCGATCGGCGGCGGAGGCAGGGTCTCGCCGCTCCGCTCAGCGATAGCGAAACGGGCCGCCAGCAGGCCAATCGCAGCGCTCTCCACATAGCCTTCGCATCCCGTGATCTGGCCTGCGAAGCGGATGTTGGGCTTCGACCTCAGCCGCAGCTCCGCATCCAGCAGCCGCGGTGAGTTGATGAAGCTGTTGCGGTGTATGCCGCCAAGCCGCGCGAACTCGGCGTTCTCCAGGCCCGGGATGGTGCGGAAGATGCGCACCTGCTCGCCGTGCTTCAGCTTGGTCTGGAAGCCGACCATGTTCCACAAGGTACCCAAGGCATTGTCCTGCCGGAGCTGGACGACGGCATAGGGCCAACGTCCCGTGCACGGATTGTCGAGGCCGACGCCTTTCATCGGGCCGTAGCGCAATGTCTCGACGCCGCGATCCGCCATCACTTCGATCGGCATGCAGCCTTCGAAGTAGGGGGTGTCCTTTTCCCAATCCTTGAACTCGGTCTTCTCGCCGGCGCGGAGCGCCTGGACGAACGCCTCGTACTGATCCTTGTCGAGCGGGCAGTTGATGTAATCCTTGCCGCCCTTGTCCCAACGGGCCGCCATCCAGCAGATGTCCATGTCGATGCTGTCGCGGTGGACGATGGGTGCGATGGCATCGAAGAAGGCGAGGGCGTCCTGGCCGGTCTCGGCAGCGATTGCTTCCGCCAGCGTCGGTCCGGTCAGGGGGCCGGTCGCGATGATCGTCGGGTGATCGGGAAGGGCGTCGACCCTTTCTCGCGCGACGTGGATGTTCGGATGGCCCTCGATCGCGCTCGTAACCTCCGCGGCGAAGGCATCGCGGTCGACCGCAAGCGCAGAGCCCGCCGGGACCCGATGCTTGTCCGCGGCCCGCATGATGAGTGAATCCAGCGCCCGCATTTCCTGGTGCAGCAGGCCGACCGCATTGTTGTGTGCATCGTCGGACCGGAAGCTGTTGGAGCAGACCATTTCGGCGAAGCGGTCGGTTTCATGGGCAGGCGTCGAATCTCCGCCGCCGCGCATCTCGGACAGGTGGACACGCATTCCGGCTTGGGCCAATTGCCAGGCCGCTTCGCTTCCTGCGAGCCCGCCGCCGACGATCTGGATATCGAATGTCATTGGCGGGCCGAATAGTCCGATTGGCGCAAAGGAGGAATGCTCATGCTCGATCACGTTGGATTTGCGGTCGCCGATGCCGAGCGGTCGAAGGCATTCTACGTCCAGGCGCTTGCGCCTTTGGGCATCAGCCTAATCATGTCCGTGACGCCCGAGCAAACCGAGGCGGGCGGAACCGCCCACGGTTTCGGCTCGGATGGAAAGCCCTTTTTCTGGGTCGGCGACAATGAGCGGGTAGGCGAGGGGACGCACGTCGCGTTCGAGGTCGACAGCCGGGCCAAGGTGCACGCCTTCCATGAAGCTGCTCTGGCAGCTGGAGGCCGCGACAATGGCGGGCCTGGACTGCGGCCTCATTATCATCCGAACTATTATGCGGCATTCGTGTTCGATCCCGACGGGGCGAACATCGAAGCCGTCTGCCACCGGTCCGAATAACCATGCGCATCTTCACCATCGGCTATGAGAACGCGACCGTCGGTGAGTTCCTGGCCGCGCTTCAGAGCGCCGGCGTCGAGCGAGTCATCGATATCCGCGCAGTGCCCAATTCGAGGAGGCCGGGTTTTTCCAAGACGCCGCTTAGTAATGCGCTCGCCGAAACGGGCATCGACTACGTTCACCTGCGCGCGCTCGGAACGCCCGCCGATGGCAGGGCGGCGGCGAGGGCGGGACGGCAGGCCGACCTGGAGCGAATCTACGCCAATCAGCTCGAGCTGCCGGAAGCGATCGCGCAAAGCTCCCAGATGGTCGACCTCGCGGGTGAGAAGCCAAGCGCCTTGCTCTGCTACGAGCGCGACCCTGCGGGCTGTCACCGGACGTTGCTGCTGTCGGCGGTGACGCCAGACGCGGAGGCGGTTCACCTCTACGCCTGACGCTGCCCTGGGACCGTCAGATGGCGGTCGCGACGTTGAAGGTGACAAGCTTCTCGCCGACCGAGCCTTCGACGCGCCCGAACGGGTTGACGGTGATGTGGAAATACTCGCCCGTCCTGCGGTTCACGCCCTTCAGATGCGTGGTGCCGGTGTCGTCGGTCGTTTCCGAATAACGCCCTATCAGCCGTGTGGCGGATTCGCCTGCTGGTTGGACTTTGCCATCGGCGGGGACCGGCGTGAGGCCCAAGGCAACCGAAACGATCGTGGTCATCAAAGTCATTGGCATTCCCTTTTTCTGGCAGCGGTGCTGCTGCAAGGGATGCTCTTCAAGAACCATGCCAACTCGACGAGCACAGGGGAGCGACCGACAAATCGGCGAACTGCGGGACGAGCGGATGGGGCGAGGTGCTATATGTTGGTAAAGCACCCCGGCCCTTGCAGTCAGCGGCTCAGCTCGAATTGCATCGACACGCTCGCGCCGACGGTCAATTCGCCTGGAGCGACCGGCGCGTCTCTTTCCGGTGCCGGAGGCGGCGGTGGTGGAGGTGCGTAGCTGCTCCCAGTGACCACGATCGACTGCTGCACGGGATAATATCCGCCGCCTTCGCTGATGGAGAGGATGCGGACGACGCGCATTCCGGCGGCGCGAGCGTAAAGCTCCGCGCGCTCCCGGCCGATCCTGATCGCCTCAAGCCGTGCCTCATCTTCCGCGGCTTTAGGCTCGTCTAGGGAGAAGCTCGGCCCATGTATCTCGTTGGCGCCGACGCGGGTGAGCGTGTCGATGATCTTGCCCATTTCGCCGAGGCGGCGGACGCGGACGACGACGGTATTGCGCCCCTCGTAACCGATGATGCGCGGCGGTTGATTGGTTGGGACGTAGGGCTGGCCGGTCTGGCGAGCGAGGATCTGCGCGTCGCGGTCCGGGTTTGAGTAGCGCGGCTGCAGGCTCACCGCGGAGGTCTGGATGTCGCGATCGGCCACGCCCGCGCGCTTCAGGGCGGCGATCACAGAGTCCATTTGCCGGCTGTTCTCGGCCAGAGCTTCGGCTGCC